>DASQIG010000283.1:0-10581 GCA_035631735.1 Burkholderiales bacterium
CGTTGGGCGCGTGCAGCGACACGGCAAGCGCCACCGGGCACTCGTCGCGCAGCCGATCGATGCCCGGAATCACGCCGGAGGTGGAAACGGTGACGCGCCGGCGCGAGAGTCCATAGGCGTTGTCGTCGAGCATCAAGCGCAACGCCGGGATGACGTTGTCGAGGTTGAGCAGCGGCTCGCCCATTCCCATCATCACAACGTTGGAGATGGGGCGCTCTCCCCCCAGCAGCCGGTTGGCGAGCCAGAGCTGCCCGATGATTTCCGCTGTGCTCAGGTTGCGGTTGAAGCCCTGCTTGCCGGTAGAGCAGAAGGCGCAGTCGAGGCTGCAGCCTGCCTGGCTCGAGACGCACAGCGTGCCGCGACGGGTCTCTGGAATGAACACCGCCTCTACCGCATTGGCGTCGTCCACCCTGAGCAGCCACTTGCGCGTGCCATCCTCGGCGGTGGTATCGCCGACGATGACCGGCGGCTCGATGCGCGCGTTCGCGCCGAGCTTGTCGCGCAGTCCCCTCGCGAGATCGCTCATGCGCGTGAAGTCGGCCTCGCCGCGCTGGTGGATCCAGTGCAGGAGCTGGCGCGCGCGGAACGGCTTCTCGCCCAGCCCCGCGAAGAAGCCCTCGAGCGCCGCCGCGTCCATGCCGATCAGGTTGAGCGCCCGATTCACCTTCAAAACACCTCGCAGCCGGGAAAGAAGTACGCCACCTCCATGCGCGCGGTATCCGGGCTGTCGGAGCCGTGCACGGCGTTGGCGTCGATCGACTCGGCGAAGTCGGCGCGGATCGTGCCCCGCTCGGCCTTCTTCGGATCGGTGGCGCCCATCAGCTCGCGGTTCCTGGCGATCGCATTTTCTCCCTCGAGCACCTGGATCAGCACCGGGCCGGAGGTCATGAATTGCACCAGATCCCGAAAAAACGGCCGCTGCCGATGCACTGCGTAGAAGCCCTCGGCCTGCTCGCGCGACAGATGCATCATGCGGGCCGCGACGATGCGCAGGCCGGCCGCCTCGAAACGTGCCAGGATCTTGCCGATCAGGTTCTTCTTCACCGCATCGGGCTTGATGATCGAAAGGGTGCGCTCGAGCGCCATCCAAAAAGCTCCGCCGTAAGCAAAAAATTTCTGAAATTTTAGCAGGTTAGCCGCCATTCCGGCACCCAGCCGGCGCGTTTTCGGGCTGCTGCATAGCGAGCGTCGACGCCAAGGCCCGGCGCCCACACAAGCTCATCGCCGCGATACAGCAGCGGCAGCCGCTCGCGCTCCCAAGGCGGCACGCCGGCCTCCTGAAAAAGATTCTTCAGCGTGCGTCGCGGCCGCCGCGCATCGGGCTGCAGGCGCTCGCCGCCGGCGCGCAGCTTCACCCGCATCTCGCCTTCCTGGACCCAGCGCGCATCGATGCCGCTGCCGCGCGCGCGGCGAAAACGCAGCTCGCCGCCGAGCGCCGGCAGCGTGAGCTTGCGCTCGCCGTGCCACCGCACCGGCTGGAACGCGCCCGGCTTGCGCACCGGCGTAACGCGCACTGCGCCGCGATAGACGCGCAACTCCGCGCCGTCGTGCTCGATGCGCGTGCCGGGTGCCGCCGCCGTAAGCTGCCTGAGCATGTCGACGAGCTTGGCCTCGCTCGGCGAGCGCAGCCCTCTGGCGGCGAGGAATTCACGCAGCAGCACGCGAGCATCGGCGTCACTGCGCGCGAAGTGCCGCGCCGCACGCGCGAGCGCCTCGCGCCAGCGCGGATAGCGGGCACGCAGCAGCGGCGCGAGATGCAGCCGGATGAAATTGCGCGCGTAGGCGTCCGAGAGGTTGCTTTCGTCCTCGATCCAGGCGAGCTGGTGCTCGCGCGCATAGGCGACGATCGACTCGCGCGGCACCTCGAGCAGCGGCCGGATGAGGGCGCGCCCCCGGAACGCGGTGCGCGCGCGCATGCCGCTCGCGCCGCGCGCCCCGGCGCCGCGCAACAGGTTCATGAGCACGGTCTCCGCCTGGTCGTCGAGCTGGTGCGCAAGCGCCAGCACGTCGAAGGTGAGCTTCGCCAACGCGGCGTAGCGCGCCGCGCGCGCCGCGGCTTCCAATCCCTCGCCGCGCCGCGCAACACGCACGCGCTGCACGGTGAGCGGCACGCCGAGCCGCCGGCAAAGCCGGCGGCAAAAGCGCGCCCAGCGCTCGGCGTTGGGGCTCAACCGATGGTTGATATGCGCCGCTCGCACGCCGGGAACCTCACGCGAGAGCGCGTGCAGCAGCACGACCGAATCCACGCCGCCGGAGAGCCCGACGAGGATGCGCTTGCCTTGCAGTTCCGGTGCCGCGCGAGCGACGGCGGCGCGGACTTCAGCGCTCCTGGGCTTCCTTGAACTTGCCATAGCCCATGAGCCGTTCGAGCCGCGCCTCCACCAGCTCTTTCGGCTTCTTCTCCTGGACCTGCTTGAGCGCTTCGGCGAGCGCGCGCTTGAGCGCCTGCATTGCGGCCTGCGGGTCGCGGTGCGCGCCGCCGAGCGGCTCGGGCACGATCTTGTCGATCAGTCCGAGCGTCTTCAGGCGGCTGGAGGTGATGCCGAGCGCCTCGGCCGCGTCCGGCGCCATGTCGGCGCTGCGCCACAGGATCGAGGCGCAGCCCTCCGGCGAAATCACCGAGTAAGTCGCGTACTGCATCATCAGCACGACGTCGCCTACCGCGATGGCGAGCGCACCGCCGGAGCCGCCCTCGCCGATGACGGTGGCGATGAGCGGCGTGCGCAGGCGCGCCATCTCGAAGAGGTTGCGCCCGATCGCCTCCGACTGGCCGCGCTCTTCGGCATCGATGCCGGGATAGGCGCCGGGCGTATCGACGAACGTGAATACCGGCAGTGAGAACTTCTCGGCCAGCTTCATCAGCCGCAGCGCCTTGCGGTAGCCCTCGGGCTTGGGCATGCCGAAGTTGCGCGCGATCTTCTCCTTCGTGTCGCGGCCTTTCTGGTGGCCGATCACGACGCAGGGCGCGTGGCTGAAGCGCGCCAGGCCGCCGACGATCGACGCGTCATCGGCGAAGCTGCGATCGCCGTGCAGCTCCTCGAAGTGCGAGAACAGTGCCTGCAAGTAATCGAGCGTGTTCGGGCGCTGCGGATGGCGCGCCACCAGCGCCACCTGCCACGGCGTGAGCTTGCCGTAGATGTCCTTGGTGAGGGCGGCGCTGCGCTTGGTGAGGCGCTGGATCTCCTCAGAGATGTCGACCGCCGAGTCGTCCTGCACGTAGCGCAGTTCCTCGATGCGGGTCTCGAGCTCCGCGATCGGCTGCTCGAATTCCAGGAAGGTGGTCTTCACGCCCGCGCGGATTCTAGCCGAGGACGACCCGGTTGCGCCCGCGGGCCTTGCCGGCATAGAGCGCGCGGTCGGCCCGCGCCAGCAGCGCCGAGATTTCCTCCCCGCGGGCATGCTCGGCAACGCCGAAGGTCGCCGTCACCTGGCGTTCGCCAAGCGTGTCGAAGCGAGCGCGCTCGAGCGTGGCGCGCTGCCGCTCGGCGAGCGCCGCCGCGCCGTCGAGCGGCGTTCCGGGAAGCAGCAGCAGGAATTCCTCGCCGCCCCAGCGGCCCGCGATGTCGATCGCGCGCAGGCCGGCCTGCACCAGCTTCGGCAGCTGGCGCAGCAGCGCGTCGCCGGCGGCGTGGCCGAGCGTGTCGTTGATCGACTTGAAGTGGTCGATGTCGATGAAGCACACCGAGAAGGGCGCGCCGAGCCGCTCGGCGCGCGAGCGCTCGCGCGCGAGGCACTCCATGACGAAGCGCCGGTTATAGAGCCCGGTCAGCTCGTCGCGGATCGCGAGCTGCTCGATGCGCTCGAACGCGGCCTTGAGGCTGCGGTGGCTGTCGGAAAGGCGCAGGCGCAGCTGGTTGACGTAGCCGCCCATCGCCGCGAACAACGGCAGCACCACCAGCAGCACGACAAATTCGATGAACGCCGCTCGCTTGTCGGCGGCCGGATCGCGCGCCAGCAGCAGCCCGAGCACGATGCCGTGCGCGGCAAGCGCAAGCAGCGCGAGCAGCATCAACCGCCGGGCCCCCAGGCGCAGCAAGCCGAAGAGCAGCGCGACGAGGTAGAAGACCATGAGCAGCGGCCGGACGGACCCGGCGTGATACATGATGTAGGCGAGACACAGAATGGCCGCCGCGGCCTGCTCGGTCGTCAGGCTCGGGTCGGCAAAGCGTTGATTGAGCCCGGTGCGAAAGACGACGTAGAAGATCACGAGCAGTACGGCAATCGCCGTCATGCCGGTGAGCGCGGCGCGCCAGGGGAGCGCCTGCAGGAACGCGAGCCAGATCAGCATCACGCCCACCAGCACCGAGGTGCCGGCAGCCATGAGATAGCGCCGCATGCGCAGTGCCTGGCGCTCGTCGCGCTCGACGAATTCGGCGGCGAGCTCCGGGGGCTCGGCCATCAGTACTCCACTGGCAGCGGGTCGAGCGAGCGCCACAGGTACCAGGTGGCGACCGAGCGCCACGGGCGCCAGCGCTCGCCGAGCCTGCCCAGGGTGCGCGCCGACACCTTGCGCCCCTTGAAGTACGCGCGCCGGATGCCCTTCTGCAAGCCGAGGTCGTCGAGCGGAAACACATCGGGCCGCAGCAGGTTGAAGATCAGGAACATCTCGGCGGTCCAGCGGCCGATGCCGCGCACGGCGACGAGCTCGGCGATGATCTGCTCATCGGTCATGTCGGGCCAGCGGTGCACATGGATCGCGCCGTCCGCGAAATGCTGCGCCAGGTCGGCGATGTACTCGACCTTGCGGTCCGAGAGCCCGCAGGCGCGCAGCTCCGGGCGCTTCCTCGCCAGCACCAGCTGCGGGGTGACTTCCCCCACGCACCCGACCACCCGGTCCCAGACGCTTTGCGCCGCCTTGACGGAAATCTGCTGGCCGACGATCGCCCTTGCCAGCGTGAGAAACGGCTCGCCGCGGCGCGCCAGGAAGATCTTCGGATGCGCGCGCATGATGCCGGCCATCACCGGGTCGCGGCGCGCCAGCGCGCGCTTCGCGCGGTCCCAGTAGCCGGGCTTCATTTCGACTTTGTCAGGCTTCATTGAGCGGCAGGTTGGCGAGCAGGTTCTGCGGCTTCATGCGCACCACGCCTTCGTCGTTCGCCGATAGCGCGAGATACACAGTGCGCCCGGCGATGTCGGCGCGCATCGCGTGCGCGTCTTCGAACTCGAGCGCAAAGAGCGCGAGGATGCGCTGCATGCGGCCGTGCTCGACCTCGGCGCCGGACCACAGATCGTTCAGGATGGCGCTCGATTCGGCGTCCAGGCCGACATGCCAGGCCCAGTGCGCCTCCTCGATGCGGCGGACCGGCTTCACGCGCACGCCGATGCCGAGGAAGTGCTTCACCCACAGGCCGATCACGGCGGCGAGCGCATCGAGCGCCGCGCGGCCGTAGGTCAGGCTGATCACCGTGTCGTGGCGCGATTCGCGCTGCCAATAAAGCGCCGCGTTTGCACGATCGAGCACATCGAGATCGACCTTGCCGACGTCGGCGCCCGCCTCCACGATCAGCCGCCCGAGACTGCCGTAGCGGCTGCCCGCCGCGTGCAGCTGTACGGTTTCGCGATCGGCGAGCAGCGCATGCCCCTCCTGGAGGGTGGCTTGCTGTTCGCGAAAGAAGAGCTCCGCCGCTCGCAGCTTGAGCGCATCGTCGCAGCCGTCGAGGATGTTGCGCAGGATGACGTGCGCCATCTGCTCGATGAAAAGCGGCGGCGTGTCCACCTTGCCTTTGAAGGTGCTCGCGTAGCACGCTTCCACGGTCCCCGCCTCAAGCAGCCGGTCGCGCAATTTCAGCACCACCTCGTAGTTATGCCGCGCGTCCGGATCGCCGATCGCCGCAAGCTCGCCCTGCGCCACGCGCCGGCGCGGCTCGGCCATCAGCGCGGGATGCAGGCTGCGCTCGGCGGCGTCGGATTCCTCGACCGGATGCACTTCCGGCCGCAGGTAATAGGCGCGCAGGAAGTCATCCGTGACGCGCAGGTGTCCGGCCGAATCTCTTACGAGGAGGTGGAAACCGCTATTACGCCAAAAATCAGGCAGGGGCGAGAACCAGCCGCGAATGCGACGCGACGTGCTGCTTCAGGAACTCCATCTGGTCCGCGAGGATGCGGCGGTTGGTGAGGATCAGGTACTCGGCCTTGTTCGGGATATAAGGCGCGTAGAGCAGCTCCATGCCGGATTCCTGCGGCAGCCGGTTGCGCTTGTGGCCGTTGCAGTGCCGGCACGCCGTGACCACGTTCATCCACAGGTCGCGGCCGCCGCGCGAGAGCGGCGTGATGTGGTCGCGTGTCAGCCGGAAATAGCTGAATTCGCCGCCGCAGTACGCGCACATGTGGCGGTCGCGGCGGAACAGCTCGCGGTTATTGAGCGGCGGGACCTGGTTGAAGCCTTTGGCGGCGAGCGCCTTGCCCTTGATGGCGATGATCGAATGCGCGGTGATGCTCGAGCGCTCGCCGGTGGCGCGGCAGATGCCGCCGTAGTACGTGAAAGTGCTGTCGCCGAGCGTCCACGCGATCAGGTTCTTCGCGTAGTAGAAGCACGCCTGCTGCCAGCTGATCCAGCGATGCGGGACGCCGTGCGCGTCCAGTGACAGTATGAGCGGGCTATCCATTGGCAAGAATCGTGCTTCGCGATTCTGCCAAGCAACCCCCGCCTTGGCAATCCCCGCTAAAACAAGGGGCTGTGAAGAAAATCTCCTACGGCTTGTCGACCGCTTGCTTAAAACCCTGGCCGGCCGCGAAAGCGGGGAGCGTCTTCGCGCTGATCCTGATCTCCTTGCCGTTGACCGGACTCCTGCCCGAGCGCGCCTTGCGCTTGCGCGGCAGGAACGTACCGAAGCCGACCACGGTGACGCGCTTGCCTTTCGCGACGTTCTCGACGATCGCGTCGAACACGGCATTCACCGCTTCGCCCGCCGCTACCCTGCTGAGATTTCCGGCTTTTGCTGCGACCTGCACGAGATCAGACTTCGTGACGACGTGTCCCATCTCCTCTCCCTCGTTTTGCTCTCCCTTGAGTCATCGTATCCAAAGCAAATTGGAAAGACAATGGAACCGCGCACGCGCGGCGCCCAAAGCATTTATGATTACGCGCCGAGGAGGAATCACCATGCTTGCATTGCGCACATTCGCGGCGCTCGGCGTCGTTGCGACCGTGTTCGCCGCGCCGGCGCGCGCGCAAATCACGCTCACCTACTCGAGCTGGGTGCCGGCGACGCATCACCTCACGATCTGGCAGGCGAACTGGACCGCCGAGGTGGAAAAGGCGACCGCTGGACGGGTCAAGTTCCAGTCGCTGCCGAAAGCGCCGGCCGCGCCGCCGGGAACCTTCGACGCGGTGCGCGACGATCTGGTCGACCTCTCCTACGTCACCGCGAGCTACACGCCGGCGCGACATCTGCTGCCGCTGATGGCGGAGCTTCCCGGCATGGCCGATACCGCCGAAGTCAATTCCGTCGCTTATTCACGCATCCACTGGAAGTACTTCCAGAAGTACGGCGAGTACAAGGGCGTGCATCTGCTCGCGGTGTGGACCCACGGGCCGGGGCAGATGTTCACCAAGCGGCCGGTGAAAGGCATCAACGATGTCAAGGGCCTGAAGATCCGCACGGGCGGCGGCATCGCCGAAGCGGTGGCGAATGCCATCGGTGCTTCGGCCTTCGTCAAGCCGGCGCCCGAATCCTACGAGCTGCTGAACTCCGGCGTCGCCGACGGCGTGTTCTTCCCGTTCGAGTCGATCGCCTCGTTCAAGCTCGACACCGTGCTGCAGCAGGCGACCGTTTTCCCCGGCGGCATGTACAGCTCCGCGTTCGCCTTCTTCATGAACGAGGACAAGTGGAACAAGCTCTCGAAGCAGGACCGGGCGATCATCGACAACTATTCCTATGAGTACGCCGCGCGCTCCAACGGCCAGTCCTGGGACGCCGCCGACCGCAAAGGCGTCGAGGCGCTGAAGCAGGCGAAGGTGAAGATCGTGCAGGCCGATCCGAGATTCGTCGCCGAGGTGCACAAGCGCTCGCAACCGATCATCGACGACTGGATCAAGAAGGCGAGCGACAAGTACAAGTTCAACGCGCGCTCGGTGCTGGACGAGTTCCGCGCCGAGATCAAGAAGATCACCGCCAAGCGCAAGTAACAAGCTCTTGCTCGCCCCCGCGAAAGCGGGGGCCCAGTTTTTCGTAGGGTTCGGCTAGACTCCGCGCGTGTCCGAGCCTGAACGCCGCTGGGAGCGGCGCGCCGACGCAGTCCTCGGCATCGCCGCTTCCGCGCTGCTCTTCGCCATGATGTGCCTCACCTTCGTCGACGTGGTGGCGCGCTATCTGTTCAACAGCCCGATCCGCGGCGGCTTCGAGGTGACGGAGCTCACGCTGCTGGTGCTGATCTTCGCCGGGCTGCCGCTCGTGTCGCACGGCGACGAGCACGTTACGATGGACTTCATCGACCGCATGCTGCCGGCGCGCGCGGTCGCTGCGCTGGTGCGCCTGGTCCATGCGCTGGTCGCCGCGATGTTCTTCTTCCTCACCTGGCAGATGCTGATCAAGGCGCAGCGCATCGCCGGCTACGGCGACACGACCGACGTCCTGCGCATCGCGGTCGGGCCGTTCGTCTATTTCATGGCGGCGATGATCGGCCTTACCGCGCTGGTGCACGTCTTCAAGGTGTTCGTGCCGGGCTCGCGGCGCGCTTCGCAGGCCACCAGCTAGCGCGATGACCGAAGCGCTCATCGGGCTTGCCGCGATGATGCTGCTCGCGTTCCTGCGCATCCCGATCGCGTTCGCCATGGCGGTGGTGGGCGTGATCGGCTATGCCTACATGCGCGACTGGAGCTGGGCGAGCGCGCTCGCCATGGCACAGACCAAGGTCTTTGAGACCGGCCGCAACTACACGCTGTCCGTGGTGCCGCTTTTCATCCTGATGGGCAACTTCGTGACGCGCGCCGGCATGTCGCAGGAGCTGTTTCGCGCCGCGTACGCGTTCATCGGCCACTTGCGCGGCGGGCTCGCCATGGCGACGATCGTCGGCTGCGCCGGCTTCGGCGCCATCTGCGGCTCCTCGATCGCCACCGCCGCGACGTTCGCCAAGGTCGCCTATCCGTCGATGAAGCGCTTCGGCTACGCCGACTACCTCTCGACCGGCGCGATCGCCGCGGGCGGCACGCTCGGCATCCTGATTCCGCCGTCCACCATCATGGTGATCTACGGCATCATGACCGAGACCAACATCGGCAAGCTGTTCGCCGCGGGCGTGCTGCCGGGGATCCTCGCCACGGTGCTCCTCTGCATCGCCGTGCAATACGTGACCTGGCGCGATCCCAAGGCGGGGCCGCGCGGCGAGCGCACCAGCTGGCGCGAGCGCTGGGCGACGGTGGCCGGCTTGCAGTGGTTCGCCGCAGTCGGCGTCGTCATCTGGCTCGCCGTGCATTTCGGCTGGGTGGCGAGCGACGACGCCGCGGTCATCGGCGCTTTCGTGGTCTTCTTCATGTCGCTCATCTACAAGGGCGTCTCGAGCGTCATCGCGCTCTTTACGCTCGTGATGGGCGGCATCTACGGCGGCGTCTTCACCGCCGTGGAGGGCGCGGGCGTCGGCGCGTTCGGCGCGATGATCTTCGCGCTCGCGCGGCGCCGGCTCGGCTGGCGCGACCTCTACGAGGCGCTGCTCGAGAGCGCGCGCATCACCTCGATGCTGTTCCTCATCCTGATCGGCGCGCTGATGTTCGCCGAGTTCGTCAACATCACGACGATGCCGGCCGATCTGAAGGCTTTCGTCTCCCGGTTCGAAGTGCACCCGCTGATGGTGGTCGCCGCGATCATGGTGATCTACGTCGTGCTCGGCACGGCGATGGAGGAGCTGTCCATGATCCTCCTCACCGTGCCGCTGTTTTTCCCGCTGATCGTGCACATGGGCCTCGATCCGGTGTGGTTCGGCATCCTGATCGTGGTGGTGGTCGAGATCGGCCTCATCAGTCCGCCGGTGGGGATGAACCTTTTCGTGCTCAACACCCTGCTGCCGCAGGTACCGACGCGTACCATCTTTCGCGGCGTGATGCCCTTCGTCATCATCGACTGCGTGCGGCTTGCCATCCTCACGGCGTTCCCGATCATCTCGACCTTGCTGCCGAGCTACATGAAATGAAGCCTATGCGCGCGGGCGCGTGACGGCGCCGGTGTGCGCGGAGCCCACGAGGCTCGCGTACTTGGCGAGCACACCGTCGAGCTTGCGCCGCGGCGGCTTCGGGCGGCGCCGCTTCAGCTCCGCGCGCCTGACGAGCAGTTCGAGCCGCCCGCGCGCCGCGTCGATGCAAATGCGATCGCCGTTCTTTACCAGCGCGATCGGACCGCCTGCCGCCGCTTCGCGCGAGACATAGCCGACCATCATGCCGCGCGTCGCGCCGGAGAAGCGGCCATCGGTGAGGAGCGCCACCTTCTCGCCCATGCCCTGCCCGTAGATCAGCGCCGTCACGCCGAGCATTTCGCGCATGCCCGGACCGCCTTTCGGCCCTTCATAGCGGATGACGAGCACGTCGCCCTCCTTGTATGCGCGCCGCTTCACCACGTCAGCGCATGCCTCCTCGGAATCGAACACGCGCGC
>DASQIG010000284.1:0-11193 GCA_035631735.1 Burkholderiales bacterium
GGCCGCTCACCGTCGCTCCGCATCTCGCAAGAGTAGGCTACGACCCGATCAAGTCATTCACGCATCTCGGCCACGTCTGCGGCAGCGGCAGCCTGCTGGTGGTACATCCTTCCACACCGTTTCGCAGCGTTAAGGACGTGATCGAGATCTCCAAGCGGGAGCCCGACAAGTGGAGCTACGGCACCTCCGGGGTGGGCGGCCCGCATCACCTCTCGGGCGAGTACTTCAAGAGCGCGACCGGGGCGAAACTCCTGCACGTGCCCTACAAGGGCGGCGGGCCGGCGATGACCGATCTGATGGGCGGGCAGATTCCGATGCTTTTCTCGTCGCTTGGGCCGGCGGTCGGCGCGGTGAAGAGCGGCAAGATCCGCGCGCTCGCAGTGACGTCGCTCTCGCGCTCGGCCGCCTTTCCGGACGTGCCGACGATGGACGAAGTCGGGCTGAAGGACTTCGATTCGACCGCGTGGTACGGGATCGTGGGCCCGGCTGGGCTGCCCACGGAGGTCGTGGGCCGATGGACCCAGGCGCTCGCCAAGGTTGGCGCCGACAAGGCAGCGCTCGAGCCGATCAACGCCACGGGCTGCGACGCGCAAATCCTGTCGCCGGAAAAAACCATCGAGAAGATCAAGGCGGACTCGGCGAAGTGGGGTCGCGTGGTGCGCGAGGCGAGCATCAAGGCGGAATAGAGCAAGGGCGCCGAACTGCGCGCCCTTGGCCGTACGAGAGCTTAGCTAGCGGCCGCTCAGCGGCACTGGTCGGGCAGGCGCGAGGACTTGCCGCGCTCCTCCCAGCGCTCGTTCTTCGGGTCGAACACCTGCGGCACCAGGAAGTCGTTCGGGTCGATGAGCAGGCGGAATTCCGGCCACTCGCTCTGCGGGAAGCCCATGGCCACCGCGGTCTCGCGCCAGGCGATCTTGTGATAGACGCCGGAGCCCTTCTGCGCCACGTCGGTGATATGCCCGGGGTAATAGACCTTGGGCTTGAGGTGCTGCGTCACCTTGATGATGTCGCGCTCCTGGTTGTTCGCCGCGCCGAGGCTCACGATCGAGCCGAGCAACACGTCCGTGCCGGGCAGCCGGTCCATCAAGTCGTAAAGGCTCTGGCCGATGTTGCGCGCGAGCGCGAGCTTGTCCGGCGGCGTGGCGGGGTTGGTGTATTCCGTCAGCGAGACAAGCCCGGGATCGCTGCCGATGCCCTCGGTCGCCGGGCCGGAGGAATTCAGCCAGACGAAGGTGAAGTGGTTGTCGCCGCGCAGGACGAACTGGTAGAGGATCGTGATCGGCCCGCCCGGAATTCCCGGCACGCTGCCGAAGCCGGTCGTGCGCAGGTCCATCTGTCCCGGCACCGGCGTCGCGCTCGGAACCAGCGAGGTACCGGTCGGGAACATCGCCGGATAGGTGACCGGCGGCGGCGGCGCGGTGATCGAGCGCCCGGCGTAGCGCGGATCGGCGAGGTCGAAGAGCGTCGTGTGCGTGAAGCTCGGATCGACTGGCGCGGTGCCGGAATGAATGAATTTGAAGGCGAGGATGCACACCTGCGGGTCGAGCTGGTGCAGGCGGGTCGCCTTCGAGCGGCCGGTGGTTTCGTCGTACTGTCCCGGCCGCGACCCGGCGGGCACGACCTCGACGCATTTCACCGGGTTGCCGTCGGGGATGATCTTCGCGCCGCCGTTCACCGTGTTCGGGTCGTTCCACATGCGCTGCACGTCGAGCTGCATCACCTGGCAGGTCTCGGCGGACGCGTAGATGGTCGCCCCGCTCCACTTGGCGACGTAGGCGGCGTTGTCGGCGTGGTCGCCGTGGCCGTGGCCGAGGAAGATCGCCTCGGGGTGCGCGTCGACGAGGTCCTGCGGCAGGAGCGGCGTGTAGCGCCGGTCGAGCGGCGCCGTCGGCAGCTCCGGCCGGCTGATATAGCTGTCGAGCAGGACCACGCGTCCGAGCACCGAGGCGACGTACGTCGTGTTGGTCGCCCAGGAGAAGATCACCTTCTCCCTGTCGACGCGGCCCTGCTCGTCGACGTTCTCGACGCCGAAGATCTTCTGCCGTGCCTTGACCAGCGCCGCACGCGCCCCATCGTTATCGTCGTCGCGATCGCGGTCGCGCGCCGTCGCAGCGCAGGCCACCGCCACCATGGCCGCTGCCGCGGCCAGCCGTAAAGGTTTCAATCGCATGTAGGTCCCCTGAAGTCCTGGTTGGTCAATCGTCGTCGTGCCCGTGATGCCCGCCGGTGTCGCTCACGTCGAATACCAGGTCGTCGCGCGACGGACCGAACGATGCCCAAGGCACGCCTGGCCGCTGCTGCACGCCCTTCTTCGACCAGTCGCACACGCCGTCCGGGAAGATCGCGCGCAGCCGGTCCATCTCCTGCGAGGTGAAAGGCACCGCGTAGTCGTCCATGTCAACCGGCTTGAGCCGGCAAGCGATGATGTTTGCCTGCAGCGGGCCCCCGGCTACATAGCGGGGGAAGGCGTACGACGGGTACAGCGTGTTGCACTTCGAGTCCGGCTGGCTGCTGAACGTCGTGGACTCCGCGATGAACTTCGGCGGCGTGCTCGAGGTGTCCCAGCACCCGTCGACCACATCGGCCGGCCTGTTGCGACGAACCTTGTCAATCTGCGAGCGGCTGGACGTGTCCGCTTTGATCGCCTCTACCCAGCGCACCATCGCCGACCAGTTCGCTTCGCCCTGCGCCGGGCCGCGCCACATCACGTGGTTGTCGGCATGGCCGTTCGCCTGGCGCATGCGTTCGCGCACGGCGAAGTGGTACCAGGCGTAGTGGTAGCCGCCCGTGTCGTTGTAGTTGCCGCCGTCGAGCACCGCAATCGTCGCGAGCCCATTGCCGCCGTAGAGCGTCATGCCGGCCTGGTACATGCGGCGGATCGCGCCACGATCGCCTCGGGTGCGATGCGCGACGTAATTCGCGTCGTTGTCGAAGCCGCCGATGTCCTGGTTGAGATCGAGGAATTGCTTGACCGTGATCACGCCCGCGTTGAGCGCCGCCAGGCCGTACTGCACCCCGACGTTGTCCCAGGGGCGCAGCGCGAAGCCGGTGTGCCGGTCGACGCCGTAGATGTTGCGCGAGACGTCGAACACCGTCGGCCGCGCGCCGCCAGGGTTGCTCACTGGGTCGTAGCGCAGCGCGGCCGGAACCGCCGACGTCCATACCGCGGAGCTGTAGCCCGGGATGTCGGGGCGCCCTGGCACCGGGTCGGTGCGCTGCGACTGGTTGGCCGCGTCGACCCACGCCTGGATGCCCTTGTAGCCGCTCACCGCCACCATCTGGGCGTCGGTGAACGTGCCCGGATGCTGCAGCATGAAGTAGTGCGTGAGCAGGTGCCCGTCGAGGCCGCTGTTGGCGATCGCGAAGGCGTCCGGGAAGGTCGAGGTCGGGATCGCGCCGTCGAACAGTCCCGGGAAGGCGTCGCCGATGTCGAGCGTGGTGTACGCGCCGCCCGAGCCGCCGAGGCTGATGGTGTACGTCGGCACGCCGAACGTCTCGATGAAATGCTCTTTGCCCATCATCGCCGCTTCCCCCGCGAGGAACGGATTGCAGCTGTTCGACGGGTGCTGCAGCGTGTTAATGAAGAGCGCGTAGCCTTCGGCGAGCCGCGTGATGTTGATACCGGTCACCGGATTCACGCCTTCGGCCGGGCCCTGGATGTACCAGCCGCCCGGGCAACCCGCGCCGTGGATGGCGATCAGGCCCCTGTTCCAGCCCTTCGGCGGTGCGAACGGGCTCGGCGCGGGCTCCGTCGTCGGGTCGTGCAGCACCACATTCTGGTAGATGCCGCGGTCCATCGTGCCCGTCTCGAGGCGCACCACGAACGGCACGGTGACACCCTTGCGCGTCGTGGTCATTGCGACGTCGCCGGGCAACGCGGTCGTGCTCGGCAGGGCGCGGAAGCCGCCGCCCGCGGTCGACATATAGAGATAGTCGACGCGGGTCGCGATCGAGCAGTCCGCGTCGAGCGGTGCACCGAGCGTGCCGAGCCCGGCGGGAAGCTGAAAGGTCTGCGTCTGGCAGATAAACGGCTGGAGATAGGGACCGGAGACGATCGGCCCCTTGATCGAGTAGTTCGTGATCTCGAGCGACTTCTTCTGCTCGCCTCTCGCCTCGACGCTGAGCGTGTTCTCACCGAGTACCAGTCCCGTGACCAGGCCGACGAGCGTGCCGGGCTGCTCGCCCGGGCGGAAAGCGCGGGTGATGTCGCGCCCGTTCAGCCGCACGGATGGCGAGGCGCCGTGCTTGAGGCGCGGCACATCGATCTGCACCAGCACGTCGCCGCCGCTCACACGGTCGGCGTGCGTGGAGAGCGTGGTGATGCGGAAGTCGTCGTCGTCGGCGAAGCCGGACGCGAGAGGAAGGGCGAGCGCGGCGGCGATCGCCGTGGCGAGCAGCGTGTTTCTCATGATCTCCTCCTTGGGGACAGCGACTGCGAATTTAGTCCGTGCCTTGGACGCGAACCATTCGGCTTGCTTCTGAACTCATGCGCGACTGTCATGAATCGCGCCAGAGCGCGCAAAAACGGGAAGGCGTCGCGCCTTCCCGTTTCGTCGCCTCCGGTCACGGCTCAGTCGTCATCGTGGTCCTGCTCGGGGCGCCGCTCTTCGCGCGGCCTGCGGCACTTGAAGTTCGCCGCGTCGTCGGTGCTGCCGCTGCCCTGGTAGACCGCCACGCGCGGATAGACGCAGAGCGGCCGCGTGCGGTCGACAACTCCGCCGGTGAGGTGCGAGGCGATGACGCTCTTCGGCGCCTGCCCTTTCTCCACCCAGTTCTCCAGCGCGGTGAGCATGTCGAAGCTGTTCGGCCCGGGGCCGCCCGAGCAGTGCTGCATGCCCGGCACCATGAACAGGCGGAAGAACTCGTTCACCCGCTCGCGCGCGTCCTCGCGATCGTCGCCGCGGTGGCGCATGAAGTCCACCACACTGTCGAAGTAGTTGATGGTATTAAGCGGCGAGATGTCCGGGTCGCTGAAGCCGTGGTAGACGATCAGCTTCGCGCCGCGGCGCTTGAGTGGCCGCAGATCCGGGTCAATCGCGTCGAGCACCGGCCCGACCTTGTGGAGCGCAAAGAGCAGGTCCGAGCCGAAGTTGAAGGTGAACGGATCGTAGGCGGGGTTCTCGAACACCTGGTACCTGAAGAACCCATCGGCGGCGAGCCAGTGCAGGCCGGTGAACGGCGCGCTGCCGCTGGTCCATGCCGCCCAGCCGCCCGGGCCGTCTTCCGCGCCGGGGAGAAGCGGCGGATGCACGAGCTCACCCGACAGCGCCGGCGAGCGCACGCCGGTCTGGATCTTGCGCACCGCCTCGACCTGCTTCGGCGTGAAGCAGGTGCTGGGATCCTGTCCCGCCTTGCAGGCGAGCACCGACGGATCGAACTTGCATTTGCGCGGATCGTCGATCACGCCGTCGACGATGCCGTCGATCGCATCGCAGGCCGCGCGCGTCGCCGCGCCGAGGAGCGCGGTCTTGCTCGCAGGGATGTAGCTCTCCGGATCCTTCAGCGTCGCTATCGAGTACCAGAGGTGCGAGCCGGCGTAGAAGCGCGTCCAGTTGTTCGCCGGGTCGCCGGCGATCAGGCCGTCAAAGTCTTCCGGATAGCGCTGCGCCTCCATGAGGCCTTGCTGCCCGCCTTTCGAGCACCCGACGTAGTACGAGTGGTTCGGCTTCTCGCCGTAGAAGGCGCCGGTGATCGACTTGCCGTTCACCGCGGTCACATGCGTACCGCGATGGCCGAAGTCGGCAACCAGATCCGGTCGGCCGAGCGCCCAGGTGGAATCGAAGGAGCCCGAGCTCACGTGCCCGGTGTCGGTGCTCGCCACCGCATAGCCTCGTGCGATCGCGGGGCGCATCGCGCTATAGCTGATCACGCCGGCCGTGCCGCCGTTGCCGACGAGCTGGAACTTGCCGTTCCAGCCCGAGGTGGGCAGCCAGACCTCGAATTGCACCGCGGGCTTGGTGACGCCGACCACGCGGCAGATCGGCAGCGCGACCGTGCCGACCGGGTTCGGATTCGCCCCGGCCGGCAGCGGCTGCGCCAAGGTGATGGTCGTGTCCGGCAGCGCGAGTGCTGCCAGGTCGGCGCAGCTCGTGGGTGCCGCAACCGCGGCTGACATGCCGAGCGTGCCGGCGAAGGCGAGTACGAGCGCAGTTCGCTGTTTCATGGTTCTCCCTTGGTCTACGGTTACGGAATCAGTAGTAGAACTGCGAGCACGCGGCCGCCGATACGAGCATTCAATCTTCCCCATCGTCGTGCTGGTCGGTGTCTTTGGCCTTCAGGCCAATCAGGCCGCCTTCGCGCGTCGAGTCGACCGCGCCGTACTGCAGGCCGGTGGCGAGGTCGACGAAGATCGCGTT
Organism: Burkholderiales bacterium; assembly: GCA_035631735.1. Lineage (GTDB taxonomy): Bacteria > Pseudomonadota > Gammaproteobacteria > Burkholderiales > SG8-39 > SCGC-AG-212-J23. Next base: position 6,357 of record DASQIG010000284.1, read on the forward strand.
GACGTCGCCGATGTCGCCGGGGGCGCCGACGTTGTGCCCCAGCGCTTTCAGCTTGTTGATCTCGTTCTCGTCGAACCCGGCTTCCCGCGCCACCGCGTTGCCGGCGGTGGTGATCGAGATGCGCGGTGCCTCGATCGCCTGCTTGAGGGCCATGTGATGGTCGACGAGGTTGATGAGGACGTTGAATACCGAGCTGATGATGGTGGCGCCGCCGGGCGAGCCGAACGCGACCACCGGGTCGTCGCCCTTGAAGAGGATGGTGGGCGTCATGCTGGAGCGCGGGCGCTTGCCGCCCTGGACATCGTTCGCTCCCGGGCCGCCGAAGCGCGGGTGCATGTTGAAGCCGAAGTTGAAATCGGTGAGCTCGTTGTTGAGCATGAAGCCGTAGCCCGGAACCATGATCCCGGTGCCCCAGCCCTGCTCGATCGTCGTCGTGTAGGAAACGATGTTGCCCCACTTGTCGATCACCGAGAAATGCGTGGTGTGGCCGCCGGCGAAGGCGAGCGGCTCGGCCGCCGCGAGCAGGGTGCGGCCGTCGCGCCGTGCCGCGGTCTCGAAAGGCCACGGATCGCCGAACGGTGCGGTGCCCGGGATAAGGCTGCCGAGATGGATCATGTCGCCGCGCCTTTGCACGTAGTCCGGATCGAGCAGGCCGCGCTTGGGCACCGGCACGAAATCCTCGTCGCCCATCCATACGCTGCGGTCGGCGAAGGCGAGGCGCATCGCCTCGGTCATCACGTGCAGCGTGTTGACCTTGCCGAAGCCGAAGCCGGCCGCGGCATCGCCCAGCGGATAGCGCTCGAGCATCTTCAGCGCCTGGATCATGGTCAGGCCGCCTGAGGACGGCGGCGACATCGCGGCGATGCGAAAGCCGCGATACTCGCCCCAGATCGGCTCGCGGATGACGACGTTGTAGTCGGCGAGATCCTGCAGCGTCATGAGGCCGGGCTTGCCGCCGTTCGCCGTGGCGCGCTGCGCGGCGACGATCGCTTGCGCGATCTCGCCCCGGTACAAGACGTCCGGCCCCTTCCGGGCGATGAGGCGCAGCGTCTTTGCCAGGTCTGGCTGCCTGAGGATCTGGCCCTGCTGCAGGGGTACGCCGTTCGGACGGAACACCGCCGCCGTCTCGGCGTAATAGCTCGTACGTGCCGCTGTGGCGTCGCCCGCCAGCACGAAGTTCACCGGGAAGCCGTTCTCGGCGAGCTCGATCGCAGGCTGCATGACTTCGGAAAGATGCTTGCGCCCATAGCGCGCCAGCGCCGTGGTGACGATCTTCAGCGTGCCCGGGACGCCGACCGCCTGTCCGCTGGTGGACGCGGGCGTGAAGCCCTGGTTCGTGCCGTTCGGGTTGGTGAAGAGCGTCGTATCGGCCGTCGCCGGCGCCTTTTCGCGACCCTCGATGGCGAAGGTCTGGCCCCGGCCTTTCGCGAGGTGCACCATCATGAAGCCGCCGCCGCCGATGCCCGAGAACTCAGGCTCCACCACGTTGAGCGCGAACTGGATCGCCGCCGCGGCATCGATGGCGTTGCCGCCTTCGCGCAGCATCCTCGCGCCCGCCTCGGCGGCGAGCGGATGCGACACCGCCACCACGCCGCCGCGGTAGCCCGGGCCCGGCGGGACCGTGAGTCCCGAGCCTTCCTTCGACGCCCACGCGGGCGCAAACGCAAGGACGGCGAACGCCAGGAGCGCCTTGCGCATGGTCATGCCCTCGCCGGCGGCCCGCCATAGTGCGGGTCGCTTCAATAGCTTCATTGAGGCAGTCATTGATCCCTCCTCCTCGTTTGGCGCGCGCCGATGGCGTGCCTACGTAAAGGAATCAAACCACAACCGGCGGCCGCGATCTATCGTCAAAGCGGCGAAGCGCCGGCCGCGCTTCGCCCATGCTAGGCAATGCCCGCGTTGTGCACGATCTTGCGGCGTAGATGTCGTTCTACGGGTGCAACGCTACACGGCGCGCCGCGCTCCAATCATTCGGACTGCTTGTAGATTCATATGCGAGCCTCATGAATCTCGCGCGCGCGCTCGCGGCGAGTAAGATCGGTGGGCTGAAACCCACGCATCCTCTGAGCTGCGACGTCCTTATCATCGGGTCCGGCGCGGCCGGCATGTATGCCGCGCTGGCGGCGGCGCGCGCGGGCGCGCGCGTGCTGCTCGTCGATCGCAGCCTCATCGGCCGGGGCGGCGCCACCGTGATGGCGCAGATGACCGTGGCGGTGGCGCTCGGCGAAGAGGTTCCCGACCACTGGGAGGACCATTTCGCCGATACGCTGAAGGCCGGGCGCGGTCTGTGCGAAGAGCCGCTCGCGCGGCTGCTGTGCGAGCAGGCGCCGGCTTGCATTCGCGAGCTCGATGCCTGGGGCGTGGGCTGGGCGCGCAAGAACGGTCACATCAGCCAGGTGCAGGCGCCGGGGCACGATCGGCCGCGCTGCGTCTACGTCGACTTCGTGAACACCGGCCCCGCCGTTTCGAAGACGCTGCGCGCGCAGCTGCAGCGCACGAGCGAGGTGCAGCGCACCGGCGACCTGCTTGTCACCGAGCTCGCCATGCACGACGGCGTATGCGTCGGCGCGCACGCGGTGCACGTCGCGAGCGGCCGGAGCGTCCCGATCGCGGCAAAGGCGACACTCATCGCCACCGGAGGCTTGACGCGCCTCTATGCCCGCAACAGCGCCTCGCTCAACATGGGCGGCGACGGCTACGCGCTCGCGCTCGCCGCGGGCGCGGAGCTGATCGACATGGAGTTCGTACAGTTCTTCCCGATCGGGCATCTCGCGCCGCGGCTCGTCGGCATGGATCCGATCATGTGGGACCCCTTCCGCTACAAGCTCGGCGGACGGCTGCTGAACGCCGAGCGGCGCGAGTTCCTGCGCGAGGCTGGCCGCTACAGCGCCGCGCGCGATGTCGCCACGTACGCCATCCTCACCGAGGTCGCCGAGGGCCGCGGCTCGCCGCACGGCGGCGTGTGGCTCTCGTTCGAGCACTGCAGCGAGGCCGAGCTGCGCGCCGCGTTCGGGCCGATCATCGACCGCCTCGCGGCGAACGGCATCGACCTCACGCGAGCGCCGATCGAAGTCGCGCCGATCGCGCACTACCACATGGGCGGCATCCGCGTGGATGCGGACATGCGCACGGCCGTGCCGCATCTTTTCGCCGCCGGCGAAGCGGTCGGTGCCGCCAATGGCGCCAACCGCCTCTCGGGCAATGCGATCACCGAGGCGCTGGTCTTCGGCCGGCGCGCCGGCGAGCGCGCCGCCGCGCTGGCGGCATCGACTGCAATGCCGACGCTGAAGCCGGCGGCGCGTTCAGCGGCGGCAAAGCGCGAGATCAATCCCGCCGCCGAGATCGTGCGGCTGCAGGCGGTGATGAACGATCACGTCGGGCCTTTGCGCACGCGAGCCGGCCTGGAGCAGGCGCTGGAGCACATTGCTCAATTGGCAGAGCCCTGTGCAACGCTCGGCGCGCCGCGCGGCGCGTTCGATGCCGAGTGGCTCGATTTGCACGACCTGGCGAGCATGCGGCTCGTCGCGGAATGCATCACGCGTGCGGCGCTCGCGCGCACCGAGAGCCGCGGCGCGCATCAGCGCGCCGACTTCCCGGAAACGAGCGCCCGCTGGCAGCGACATCAACACCTCCGGCACGGCGAGCGAGGGCTCCGCATTGAAAGCTAGGCTGAAGGTGTGGCGCGGCGCGCCGGGCGAGCCGGGCCGCTATGAGCGCTACGAGGTGCCGTTCGAGCAAGGCCAGACGGTGCTCGACGGCCTGCGCTGGATCCGTGTGCAGCACGATCCGACGCTCGCGATCCGCTTCTCCTGCATGAACGCGAACGCCTGCAAGGAATGCATGATCCGCGTCGACGGCAAGACGGTCTATGCGTGCACCACACGGCTCGCGGAGCGCGAGATGACGCTCGAGCCGCTGGCGAACAAGGCGCTGGTGAAGGACCTGGTGACGGAGATCGCGCCGCCTGACGAGCGGCTCAGTGAATGAGCCCCGCTTCGCTAGCCCGGATCTGCAGCGCCAGGTACTTGGAGTAGATGCGGCACTGGGCGAAGCTGCCGGCGATGAACCACAGCCCGGGCTGCGGCGTGCGCTGGAACATGTTGCGCAGCTCCTGGCCCTCGCCGAAGCCCCACACCGGGCCGACGCGCTGCGCCATCTCGGCGCCGAACAATTCGGCCACTAGCGCTTCCTGACCTCGATAGCCGGTAGCGAGGACGATAAGGTCGGCGGGCAGTTTCTCGCCGCTCGCCAGCTGCGCGCCGTCGGCGACGAAGCCGGCGATGTGCGCGAATTGGACCAGCCGCACCTTGCCCTCCACCAGCAGATCGGAGCAGCCCACGTTGAAGTAGTAGCCGCCGCCGCGCGTGAGGTACTTGAACTGCCAGCCGGTGTCTTCCTCGCCGAAGTCGAGGCGGAAGCCTTTGCGTTCCAGCTGCTCGAGCAGCGGCCGATCGAGGTCTCGCGCATGCGCAGTGGCAAGCTGGTGCGCCCTGCGCGCGAGCGCAAGCGGCACTGATGCGGTGATGAGATCGCAATCCTCGAGCGGCGGGCCTTCGCTGTAGAGGCCGTAGACGAGCTGGGCGCTCGGCTCGATGTTGACGATGAGCGTCGGCGAGCGCTGCACCAGTGTCACGGCAGCGCCGCTCGAATGCAGGTCTTGCGCAATGTCGTGGCCGCTGTTGCCGGTGCCGATGACGAGCGCGCGCTTGCCGCGCCAGGGCTCGCCGTCCGCATATGCGCTCGAATGGAGCACGGTGCCGCGGAAATTCGCGAGCGACGGGATATCCGGCGCATTGGGAATGCCGCTGACGCCGGTGGCAAGCACGACGTGGCGCGG
>DASQIG010000285.1:0-1523 GCA_035631735.1 Burkholderiales bacterium
TCGAGATAGAGCTCGTCGCCCGGCCGCACCGGCAGCGGCCAGCGAAATTCATCGAACCCGGCGCCGATGATGCCGCCCGCGGGCTTGAACTCGCTCTGCACGAGGAGCCGCATGGTCATGGCCGCGGTATGCCAGCCGCTCGCCGCCAGGCCGCCGAAGATCGAGCCGCGCGCCGCATCGCCGTCGAGATGGAAAGGCTGCGGATCGAATTCCGCTGCGAAGCTCTTGATGCGCTCCTCGTCGACGCGCAGCCGTGCCGAGCGGTAGGTCTGGCCGGCGGCGAAGTCCTCGAGATATTTGCCAGTCACGTTGCCGTTCTCCTTTGCAGCGCCGGCCAGGCGAGCGGGCCGAACCAGGCGCCGCCGGCCACGGCTACCGCGTTGATTACGCCGAACGCGACCAGCGCGAGGCTCTGCGCCAAAAAGACATGCGACAGGTTGCCGCTCCAGGCGAGCGCGAGCCACCCCACCAGCGCCGCGATCGCGAGCCGCGTCAGGTTGCCGATGAGCGGCCACAGCAGGCGGCCCGCGCCCTGCGACGCGAAATAGAGCGCCAGCGCCAGCCCGAACATGCCATAGAACGGGCCGACGATGCGCAGGTAGCGTGATCCGGCGTCGAGCATGGCGGGGTTCGTATCGAATAGCGAGAGCCAGGCGGTGGGAAATGCCGCCGCCGCGAGACCGATCGCTTCGGTGAGCACCAGCGCGATGCCAGCGCCGATCCAGGCCGTGCGCAGCGCGCGCTCGCGTTCGCCCGCGCCGATCGCCGTGCCCACCATGGCGACGAGCGGCGCGCCCAGGCCGAAGACGAGCGGCACGAGAAGATATTCGAGACGCGCGCCCGTGCCATAGCCGGCGATCGCCGCCGGGCCGAAAGCGCCGACGAACGATGTGCCGATCATGATCGTGAGGTTGGTCGACACCGTCACGAGTGCCGCCATCGCGCCGACCCGCAGGATGTCGCGAAACAGCGGCCAGCTGAAACGCACCGTGCGCAGCGATGGTCGCACGACGCTGCGGCCGGACCAGAGATAGGCGGCGAGCGCGATGCTGCCCAAAGCGTAATAGGCAATAAGGGCAAGCGCGCCGCCGACGATGCCGAGCCGCGGGAACGGTCCCCAGCCGAAGATGAGCAGCGGCGACACCGGAATCACGATCAGCGCGCCGATGCAGATCACCGCCGCCGGCAGCGCCATGTTGCCGGTGCCGCGGATGACGGAGGCGAGCGAGTTGAACAGCCAGACGAGCAGCGCGCCGGCGAACACCCAGTTGGAATACGTCACCGCAGCAGCGAGAGAAGCGCTGCGGCCGCCCATCGCCTGATAGAGCGCGCGGCCGCCGCCGAGCAGTGCAAGCATGAACACGATGCCGAAGCCGAGCGCAATGACGAGCGCGTGCAGCGCAAGCGCGTTCGCATCGGCGCGGCGGCCGGCGCCGAGCGCGCGTGCGATCGACGACGAGATGCCGCCGCCCATGGCACCTGCGGACATCATCTGCATGAGCATCACCACCGGAAACACGAGT
>DASQIG010000286.1:0-2910 GCA_035631735.1 Burkholderiales bacterium
TTGGCGACGACCTTGTCGGTGCGCTCGAGCGTCGCGCCGTCGGGCAGGATCACGGCCGCGATGTAGAAGCCCTGGTCCTCGTCCGGGACGAGGCTGCCGGGCGTGATGTGCCACAAACCCCAGGCCGCGAGCACCATGACGATGAAGAGCGACGCTCCGACGATGGCACGCCGGATCATCCACGCGACGCCATCGGTGTAGCGCTTGGTCACTCGCGCGAAGCCGGAGTTGAACGCCTGGAAGAAACCCCCGGGCAGCTTGTGCTCGCGCTTGAGGATCAGCACGCATAGCGATGGTGTGAGCGTCAGCGCCACCACGCCCGAAATCACTACCGCGATGGCGATCGTCACCGCGAACTGCCGGTAGAGCTCGCCGGCGAGACCGCCGAGGAAGGCGATCGGCACGAATACCGAGCACAGCACCAGCACGATGGCGATCACCGGCCCTGCCACCTCGCGCATCGCCTTGATGGCGGCGTCGCGCGCCGGCAGGTGCTCCTCGTGCATGATGCGCTCGATGTTCTCGAGCACCACGATGGCGTCGTCGACCACGATGCCGATCGCGAGAACCATGCCAAAGAGCGTCAGCGTGTTGATCGAATAACCGAGCAGATAGAGGCCGGCGAAGGTGCCGATCAGCGACACCGGCACTGCGGCGATCGGGATCAGCGTGGCGCGCCAGTTCTGCAGGAACAGGAACACCACCAGCACCACCAGCAGCATCGCCTCGCAGAGCGTGAACACCACTTCGCGGATCGAGACGCGCACGAACTTCGTCGTGTCGTAGGGCACCGAGTAGACGAGGCCCGGCGGGAAGCGCGGCTTGATCTCGTCCACCGTCTTCACCACGTCCTGGGCGACCTTGAGCGCGTTGGCGCCCGGCAGCAGGAACACGCCGATCAGCGTGGTTTGCTGACCGTTCAGGCGGCCGATGAATTCGTAGTCTTTCGACGCCAGCTCGACGCGCGCGACGTCCTTCAGCCGCAGGCTCGAGCCGTCGGGGTTGGCGCGCACGATGATGTTCTCGAACTCGCGCGCGTCGGCAAGCCGCCCCTTGGTCGTGATGCTGTAGACCAGCTCCTGCCCATTGTTCGACGGCGACTGGCCGATCTTGCCGGCGGCGAACTGCGCGTTCTGCTCGGTCAGCGCACGGATCAGATCGTTCGGCGTGAGGCGCAGCTGCGTCAGGCGATCCGGCCGCACCCAGATGCGCATCGCGTAGTCCTTCGCCCCGAAGATCTGCACATTGGTCGTCCCGGGCACGCGCTTGAGCGCGTCGAGGATGTTCAGCGTCACGTAATTGCTGATCGCCAGGTTGTCGTAGCGGTTGTCGGGCGAATAGAACGCGAGCACCTGCAGGAAGGCGGAGGAGCCTTTCACCACCGTGACGCCCTGGCGGCGCACCTCTTCGGGCAGCCGCGGCTCGGCCTGCTTGACGCGGTTATTGACGTTGAGCGTCGCCTGGTCGGCGTCGGTGCCGATGTCGAAGGTGACCTCGATCTGCACGATGCCGTTCGAGCCCGAGGTCGAGCTCATGTAGATCATCTTCTCAACACCGGTGATGGCGTTCTCGATCGGCGCCGCGACGGTCTGCTCGATGGTCTCCGCGGAAGCGCCGGGATACACCGCCTGCACCGTCACCACCGGCGGCGCGATGTCCGGGTACTGCGCGATCGGCAGGTTCCTCATCGCCGCGAGGCCGGCGAGCACGATGAAGATCGACAACACGGCCGCAAAAATCGGCCGGTCAATGAAGAAGCGCGAGAACATGGACGCCTATTTCTTCGGTTGCGGTTTTTGCGGCTGCACCGGCGGCTTGCCGGCCGCGTCGGCGACGCGCACCGGCGCGCCCGGTCCCAGGCGCATCAGGCCCTCGGTGATGACGCGATCGCCGGGCTGGATGCCCTTGTTGACGACCCACGCCTCGCCCGCCCAGTCGCCGAGCTCGACGGGCCGCGGCTGCGCCGTGCCGTTCTCGTCGACGATATACACGAACTTGCCCTGCGGGCCCTCGAGCACCGCGCGTTGTGGGACCGTCAGCGCGTTCGGGCGCGTCGCCCCGCGCAGGATGACGCGCACGAATTCGCCCGGGCGCAGCTCGCTTTTAGGATTCGGCAGCTCGGCGCGCGCCTCGCGCGTGCCGGTGGTGGTCGAGACGCGCACGTCGGAGAAGTTGAGCCTGCCGGTGCGCTCGTAGATCGTGCCGTCGGCGCGCTTCAGCGCGACCTCGAACTGGCCGTTCCTCGGCAGCGCGACCCGGCCCGCCTGCACTTCCTTGGTGAGATCGGCCTGCTCGTTGTCCGGAATGCCGAAGTTCACCCAGATCGGATCGATCTGGATCACGCTCGTGAGGAGCGTCTGTGGCCCCTCGACCAGCGTGCCTTCGGAGCGGATCGAGCGGCTCGCGACTCCCGAGACCGGTGCTTCGACCTTGGTGTAGCTCAAGTTGAGCTTCGCCTCGGTCAGCCGCGCGCGCGCCGATTTGAGATCGGCGGCGCCGATCTCCTCGCCCGACACGGCGTCGTCGTGCTCCTTCTGGCTCACCGCCTTCTCGGCGTACAGCGGCACCAGGCGCGCGGCGTTGCGCTTCGCCTGCTCGTAGCGCGCCTGCGCGGCCACCACGTCCGCCTCGGCGCGCGCCAGCACCGCCTCGAACGGCGCAGGATCGATCGTGTAAAGCGACTGGCCCTCCTTGACCGGCGCCCCCTCGACGAAATTGCGCTTGATGAGGATGCCGCTGACGCGCGCGCGCACTTCGACCTCGCGCGAGCCGGCAGTCTGGCCGACGTACTCGAAGGCGAGCGTCAGCGTGCGCGGCGTCACCGTCTCGACGGTCACTTCCGGCGGCGGCATGCCCATGCCCGGATGGCCGCCTTTCTTCTCCGAGCCGTTGGATTGGCCGCAGGCGCTG
>DASQIG010000287.1:0-3265 GCA_035631735.1 Burkholderiales bacterium
CCTATGGCTGGCAGGCTCGGCCAACGGCCGCTACGGCATGATCGTGCTGCTGCTCGTCGGCGTATGCCTCGCGCGAGCTGCGGAGCGGCTGCTGCCGGCGCGTCTCGCACGCGTCGCGCTCGCCGTGCTCCTCGTGGTGCAGGTCGCAATGACGCTTATCGCTTCGCCGACGCGCTGGTTCCTTGCCGAGCGCTGGTCGCGGCATTGGCTACCGTACGCCGTGCCCGAGCGCGCGCTGCGAGAGCCTGCGCTTTACCTGAGCGTCGAAATACTTCCCATGGCAGTGCTCGCTCCGCTCGTGCACCCGGATTCTTCATTCGTCAATTTCCGCGGGCAGCACAGCCTTGCGGCCGATTCGCCGAGGCTGCGGCTGCTGCTGGAACGCTATCGCGGACACGTTCGCACCTTGGGTCGCGAGCTTGAGCTGGTGGAGGGCAAGCCGGCCGATGACCCAGTGCGCATCTATGACACGAGGCTGCGGCGCCTCGGCTATCGAGTCGACACGGCGGACTGCTTCGCGATTCCATGGCGGCCTGACGACGATGACGCGCTTTCGCGAGCGGCCAACTGGCTCGCCGGCAATCGGCAGTCGCATGAGCCGCTCTCGGTCGCGAGCTGCGGGCTTCGAGCCGCGCCGCGCGCGCCGGCCGACATCGAGAGGGAACGCCAGGCGTCGTTGCTCTTCGACCGGATCGAAAAGGCCTGCCCGCGCCTCCTTCGCGGACAAACCGCCGTGACCGAGCCCTTGGGCTCGGGATGGTCACGCTACTATGCAGGCCTCGATGCCCGTCTGGAAGCGTACGGCGACCGCGTGATTCTGAATCGCTACCGTCTGGCGAGAGAGGTCGACCTCGGACGGCTCTCGCAATGGGCGGGCGGAGACGCTGCGCTGCCGGCGGTGTGCCGTTAGCTCACATGCATGAAAACCCGCGCGCCACGCCGCGCATCTGGCAGCCCGACTGGCTGGTGATGCGCGAAATGGCGCGCGTGCTGCGCGCTCTGCTCGCCGATCCGGCGCTCGCGCTGCGCGGCGCACGGATACTCGATTTCGGCTGCGGCAGCCGGCCCTACGAGCGCTGGTTTGCCGACGCTGGCGCGCATTACCGCGGCGCGGACATCGAGGGAGCGCACGAAGTAAGGATCCGCGCCGACGGCACCCTGGATTGCGGCGACGGCGAATACGACCTGGTCGCTTCGTTCCAGGTCCTCGAGCATGTATGGGACCTCGCGACTTATCTGGGCGAAGCGCGCCGTGCGCTGCGCAGGGATGGCTGGCTGCTGCTGTCGACGCACGGTGCGTGGCTCTATCACCCCCATCCTCACGATTATCGGCGCTGGACCGCCGAGGGGCTGCGGCGCGAGGTCGAGGCACAGGGCTTTCGCCTGGCACGTATGGAGGCGCTGGTCGGGCCGCTCGCATGGACGACCGTGTTTCGCAGCCTGGGGGCGGCGCACTTGCTTCGAACGATTCCGCTGCTGGGGCCCTTGATGCTGCCTGCGCTCGCCGTGGCGCTCAACGTTTGCGCATGGGTCGAGGACCACGTCACGCCCGCGCACATCACCGCGAACAATGCCTGCGTTTACGTGGGCTTGTTCAAACGCGATGTCTAGGCGCCCGCTGCGGGTGTTCGGCCGCTTCCTTACCGTGGGCCTCGCGTGCGCGCTGCTGCACAACGCGATCATGCTTGGCGGCTATTGGCTTGGTTTGCATTACGCGGTTTCGTCCGTCATCTCTTTTGTGGTCGTCGTCGCCTTCGGCTACTGGTTGCACAGTACCTGGTCTTTCCCCGACGCCGAGCGCGGCCGGATGCCGTTCGCGCGCTATGCCCTGATCGCCAGCGCAAACCTGCCGCTATCGATCGCCGGGATGTTCGCGTTCGTCGACCTGGGCGGGGTTTCGGTGCCGCTCGCCGCACCGCTCGTCACGGTGCTGCTCGTCATGTTCAATTTTCTCGGCGGCCGGTGGGCGCTGAAAGTGGGCCGTCCGTTGTGGCGCACCTGAGCGCTGCAGCGGCCCGCCTGCGTCGCCTCGAGCGGCGCCCGCGCCCAAACTGGCTGCCCGAAGACGCGGCCATAGTGCGCCATCTCGCCGACCGCGATCCCTGGTTGCGCTACCGCGAGCCGCGCTACCAATTGCAATTGATCAAGGATCTGGCCGGCTTGCTGCCGGCGGACCGATGCCGGGTGCTCGACGTCGGCGCGGGCAGCGGTCTGATCGGAGAAACGATCGCCAGCCTTTTCCCGGGTAAGTCCGTGACCGGCGTGGACATCGCGCCCAACGCCCTGTCGAATTTGCGCATCCCCTTGGTAAGGTTCGACGGCTGCCGGCTTCCTTTTGCCGATCGATCCTTCGACTGCGCCTTGTTCTGCAATGTGCTGCACCACGTCAAGCCTGAGGTTCGCACGGGTCTGCTGCACGAGGCCTTGCGTGTCACCGGTGGCGGGCCTCTGGTGATCAAGGACCATCTGGCGAGCGCGCCATTGGACCGATTGCGGCTGTGGCTGCTCGATGTGCTCGGCAATGCTCCGCGCGGAGCCATGGTTTCCGCGAGTTACCTGGGAGAGCCGCAGTGGGAAGCGCTGTTGCGCGAACTTGGATGCACTGGCGACCTGCTTCCCGTCTCCGCGTATCGCACAGGCTTATGGGATTGGTGCTTTCCGAATCGGCTCGAGATCTGCTTCCGCACCAACAGGACGTCTGACTAAGGCAGGCGCCAGACCTGGCCCTCCGCGCCGTCGTAGGTCAAGCGCGCCGCCGGAAAGTAGCGCTCGATCACTTGCTGATAGTCGCGGTTGCGCCGCCGGGACATCATGAAGATCACCGGCTCTCGCAGGAACGGGTCGTTCTGCACGAAGTCCTGGGTGTAGAAATCGAAATTCGGCGCGATGAAAACGATTTGCCGCTTGCCTTTTTCGAACGGCGGCCGCAGCGCCAGCTGGTCCTGCATGAAAAGATGGATCTGCAACAGGCGCAACGCCGTAGCGAACACCAGGCTGAACATGGCCGCCCGCACGGCGTAGCTGACAAGCTCGCGGCGTTCGATGCTGACGTCGGCGCCGCGCTCAGCCGACACCATCGCGGCCGATGCGAGGAGCGGCAACGCGCCCCACGCGGAATGGACATAGCGGGCGCCCCAGCCGTATCCCTGGTCGAAGCTGACGAAGAGGTAGCCGACGAGCGTGCTCGCGAGCGAAAGAGCGAACAGATGCAACCCGGCCACGCGCCGACCCACAGTCCACCAGCCGGCGAGCGCGAGCAGCGGTA
>DASQIG010000288.1:0-2107 GCA_035631735.1 Burkholderiales bacterium
GGCCTACATCGCCGGCGGCGAGGCGCGCCACGCCAGCGTAGAGTCGCACACCGACTGCCTGCTCGCCGAATTCGAGCCCGCGTCGCTCGACAAGATGAGCCTCGGCGCGCAGCTCCAGCTCACGCGCGCGCTCGTGCGCAATGTCTCGGAGCGCCTCGCGCTCGCCAACACCCGCATCGCCCGCTGACTATTTGAGCGGCACCCGCGAGAGATTTCGCAACCACGCCTCCGCATTGCCGTCGGAGGGCGCCCGCCAGTCGCCGCGCGGCGAGAGCGAGCCGCCGGAGCCGACCTTGGGCGCGTTGGGCAGCGCGCTCCTCTTGTACTGGCTGGTCTGGAAGAAGCGCCGCAGGAAGACGCCGAGCCACTTGCGGATCTCGCCGAGCCGGTACTTGTCGCGCCAGGCATGCCACGCGAGGTAGGCCACCTTGGCCGGCGCGTAGCCGAAGCGCAGTGTGTAGTAGAGATGGAAGTCCTGCAGCTCGTACGGGCCGACGGTGCTTTCCGTCTTTTGCTTGCCGGGGATGAGCTCGGGGCTGATGTCGGTCTCGAGCACGCGGCGCAGCGCGCGCTGCACGTCCGCGCTGAACTCCTTCGAATCGGCGATCCAGGCGACGAGGTACTGGATCAGCGTCTTCGGCACGCTCGCATTCACGTTGTAGTGCGACATGTGGTCGCCCACGCCGTAGGTCGACCAGCCGAGCGCCAGCTCCGAGAGATCGCCCGTGCCGACGACGAAGCCGCCGTGCAGGTTCGCCAGGCGAAAGAGATGGCTGGTGCGTTCGCCCGCCTGCACGTTCTCGAAGGTGATGTCGTAGACCTTCTTGCCCTTGGCGTACGGGTGGCCGATGTCTTTCAGCATCTGCAGGCACGCGGGCCGGATGTCGATCTCCTCGGCGCTCGCGCCGACCGCGCGCATCAGCTGCCACGCCTGGTTCTTGGTGCGCGTGCTTGTCGCGAAGCCGGGCATGGTGTAGGCGAGGATGTTGCGCCGGGGCAGCTTCAGCTCGTCCATGGCTCGCGCGCACACGATGAGCGCCTGCGTCGAGTCGAGACCACCCGACACGCCGATGACGAGCTTTTTTGTGCCGGTGGCGCGCATGCGGGTAGCAAGGCCTTGCACCTGGATGCGGTAGACCTCCTCGCAGCGCAGGTCGCGGTTCGCCGCATCGCTCGGCACGTAGGGGAACTTCTCGACCCGCCTGGCGAGGGCGAGCTTGCCGCCCGGCAGCGCCAGCGAAAATTCGATGTTGCGGAAGCGCTCGACATCGGCGCGATGGCGTAGCGCCGTGGCGCCGAACGTGTTCTGCCGCATACGGTCCGCCTGCAGCCGGCCGAGGTCCACGTCGGCGTAAGCGAGCTGCGGCTCGGCAGCGAAGCGCTTCGATTCGGCGAGCAGCGTGCCGTTCTCGTAGATCAGCGCATGCCCGTCCCAGGCGAGGTCGGTGGTGGATTCGCCAGTGCCTGCGGCGCTGTAGAGATAGGCGGCGATGCAGCGCGCGGATTGGTTGCCGACCAGTTGATGGCGGTAGCCTTCCTTGCCGATGACCACGTTCGAGGCCGACAGGTTGGCGACCACCGTCGCGCCGGCGAGCGTGGCGTAGGAGGAGGGCGGCGCCGGCACCCAGAGGTCCTCGCAGATCTCGGTGTGCAGCACGAAGTCGCGTTGCTCGGCATGGCGGAAGAGCAAATCGGTGCCGAACGGCGCCGTCTGGCCGGCGAGCCGGATCTCGCGCATGGCGGCGGCGTCGCCCGGCGTGAACTGGCGGCCTTCGTAGAACTCGCGATAGTTCGGCAGGTAGGTCTTGGGTACCACGCCCAGCAGCCGGCCCTGCGCCACCAGCGCCGCGCAGTTGTAGAGCCGTCCTTCGCGCGCCACCGGCAGGCCGACCAGCGCGGCGAGCCGCAGGCCGCGCGTGCGCGCGAGCAGCTTCGCGAGCCCGTCCTCTGCGGCATCGATCAGCGCCTGCTGGTGAAACAGGTCTTCGCAGCTATACGCGGACAGGCCGAGCTCGGGAAACAGAACGAGCAGCACCTTCTCGCGCGCGGCGCGCTGCATCAGCTCGAGCGTCCCCGCGACGTTGTGCTCGGGATCAGCCACGCGCAC
>DASQIG010000289.1:0-7680 GCA_035631735.1 Burkholderiales bacterium
TCAGCGGTCGAGTCGCGTGATCTTCACGCCCTGCAGCGACAGCCCGCCCATCAGTCCCTGCTCTCCGAACACGTAGCCGTAGACGTCGGCCTGCGCGGTCGCGGCGGTGGCTTCCTTGGTCGCGCCGACGCTGACGAACACGATGTTCGGGTCGAAGCCGATGTCGAAGCCGTCGCGCCGGTCGAGCAACCCTTGCAGCGCCGTATCGCTCGTGAAGAAGAGAGCATAGTTGTACGACGCCGCGCCCGCCTCCAGGCCGGCCAGCACGCCGCCAATGCTGTAATGCCCGGTGATCTTGCCCTCCTGGAACAGCACGCCCTCGCCCGACTGCACGCCGACGAGGAAGGCCGCTTTCTTCACGTCGGGGAACACGAGCACGGCTTTCGCCCTCGCGGCGAGCGCATTGGCTCCGGGCGCTGCGGCGTACAAGGCGTTCAGCGCCGCCGTAGCGTCGCGGTCGAGTTGCTGCGTCGACTGCGCGTGGACGGTGAGCGAGACGAACAAAGCGAGAAGCAAGGCGGGAATGCGTAGTGCGTTTTTCATGACTTGGTCCATTAATAAAGTTGGCGAAATTGCCGCTTGGAGTGTCTGCAGACAGCGTGTGCGCTTTGTGTCGGGGCCCGTTACGCCTGCAACGTTCATGCGGTCGGGAACACGGCGTCGACCGTGCCGCCGCCCTGTAGCTGGCACTCGCCTTGCCCGCCTCCCTGCATCCCGGCGGAGGGATTGTTGAGCTGGAAGTGGCAGCGAAGGTGCTTGCCGTCGCTCGCCTGCAGGTTCGCCATGACGCGGCCTGAGTAAACCGTCTGGAACGAGGTGATCGGCATCCCCGCCCCGGCCCACTGCCAGTCCGGCCAGCCGTAGTTCCAGCCACTCCACATGGGCGCGAAATCATCGTTGCGCGCCGTGCTCGTGACCTGGAGATAAGGACCGGTGAAAACCCCGCCGTCGGACAACGTCGCGGTCATCGTGCCGCTCGTGCCGCCGTCGGTGCTCTTCCAGGCGAAGTTGACGGGCTTGTTGCCGGCGCCGAGCGTGCCGGTGCCGGTCCCCATCGTGGTACAGGCGCCGAGCGCAAGGCCGGCGCAGAGTGCTGCGAGTACCTGCTTCATGCTTGCTCCTTTGCGAGAGAGAAGATTTCAGCGAGGCTGCGGGGGCGTGGCCGCGAGATTCGCCGGCGGCTGCACGACCGCGTAGCCGCCGGACGCGGCAGCGTAGTAAACGCCGTTCGCGTAGTAGTAGGGCGTGCCGGCCGACCACAGTGTCGTGTAATCCGGCGGCAGCACCGGTATCACCACGCCATACGGCGGCTCGACCACGACGTAGCTCGGGCCGTCATGGCGGTACCAGACGCCGGCGTGGAAGTAGTAGTCGCCGTCGAAGTTGTGCACGCTGTAGTAGCCGAGCGGCAGGGCTCCGATCGCAAAGCCCGGCGACGGGTAGAAGTGATCATGGCGAAAATGGTCGTCGAAGCGCACGTGCGGCCCGAAGTCGTGATGCGGCTCGAAATGCTCGGCGCGCGGCGCGAAATGCGGCTCCGCGTGCGCGAGCGGCGCAAAGATGCTCGCCGTGGCGAACGCGATGCCGGCCCAGACGGCGAGCTGCGCGGCGTAGCGCAATGAGGTGCGCACGGCCAGCCTAGACGCGCTCGACGCGAGCGCTGCGCCCGCCATTCAGCACCTGCACGCGGTCGCCGGGCCGCAAGTTCTGCGAGCCGCCTTGCACCACGGCGATGGTCGAGCCGTCGTCGAGGCGCACGACGATCTCCTCGCCGTCGTGCTGGGTGACGCTGTGCTCGATCGCGTTGCCGGCGAGACCGCCGCCGACCGCGCCGAGGACTGCGCCGACCCCGCGGCCGGCGCCGTGGCCGACCTGGCTGCCGAGAATGCCGCCGACGGCGGCGCCGGCGATGGTGCCCACCGGCGCGCCATTTTCATTGAGGCGCACCGGCCGCACGCTTTGCACCGTTCCGTAGCTGACGCTCTGGACCACGCGCTCCTCGCGCACGCTGTAGTCCTGCGCTCTGTCGTAGGTCGCGCATCCCGCGGCCGCGGCCAGTGCCGAGGCGGCGAGCGCCAATCCAATCCATCGCTTGATCATGCTGCTGCTCCTTCGAGTTGAGTGAGGTTTCGCGCCGGCGGCGCCATGAACTCGGGCGATACCGGATCCGTGATGCAGCGCGCGAGGATGGCGTCGATCTCGCGCGCGGCGGCGTCGTCGATGCGCCAGCCGTCGATCTCCTCGAGCGGCGCGAGCTGCGCGGGCCGTCGCGCGCCCCAGAGGGCGACGGTGCGGCCGCGATCGAGCACCCAGCGCACAGCGAGCGCCAGCACCGATTTGCCGAAGCGCTCGCGCGCCAGGCCCTTCAGCGCTTCCACTGCGGCCAGATACTGGCGGAAGCGCGCGCCCTGGAATTTCGGGTCGCGCCGGCGCAGGTCGTCGCCGGAGAAGGCCGTGTCCGCGCTCATGCGGCCGCTCAGCAGGCCGCGGCAGAGCGCGCCGTAGCCAAGCACCGTGAGCTGCGCGCGCCGCGCGTAGGGAAAGGGTCCCGCCTCGATCTCGCGCTCGAACAAGTTGTACGGCGACTGCAGCGCGTCGAGGCGCGCCATCAGGCGCCACGCGGCCATGTCTTCGGCGGAATAGTTGCTCACGCCGATCGCGCGGATCTTGCCTTCATTGCGCAGGTCGTCCAGTACCAGCGCCGTCTGTGTGATCGGCACCTGCGGGTCGGGCCAGTGCACTTGATAAAGGTCGATGACGTCGGTGCGCAGCCGCCGCAGCGAATCTTCGACTTCCTTGCGGATGCGCTCGGGGCGCGAGTCGCGAAAGACGTTGCCGTTCTGCCACGCGACGCCGACCTTGGTGGCGATCTGCACCTTGTCGCGCAGCCCGCCGGCGAGCGCTCTTCCGACGATCTCCTCCGAGCGCCCGAAGCCGTAGACCGGCGCGGTGTCGATGAGCGTCACGCCGCGTTCCACGGCAGCGCGGATCGTCGCGATCGACTCGCGCTCATCCGTGCCGCCCCACATCCAGCCGCCGATCGCCCAGGTGCCAAGCCCGATGCGCGAGGTCTGCACGCCGGAACTGCCAATTGCAATGCGTTGCATATCGAGGCTCGACCGGCCGCTTGCGCGGCCGGCCCCTTGTTGCGTTAGTGGCCGGCCGCGGCCGAGACTTGCGTCGCGGTACCAGCGACGGTGACTTCGGCGTAGCGGTCGGGCTGCAGGCAGGCGATGAGCCGCGCGCCGCGCAGGCCACTGCACTGCGCCGTCGGATTTTTCTCGCCGAGACCGCTGGCGGAGATCTTGTCCGCCGGCACGCCTTTCCCGATCAGGTACTGCGCCATGGCGTCGGCGCGGCGCTCGGAAAGCTTCTGGTTGTACGCGACCGTGCCGATGCGATCGGTGTGGCCGACGATCGTGATGGCGTCGTAGGTCGTGCCGGCGAGGTGGTTCGCGACATCGTCGAGCGCCGCCTGGCCTTCGGGCTTGAGCGTCGCCTTGTCGAAGTCGAAGAACGCATCCGTGGACAGCCGGAACGGCACGTTCAGCACGACGGGCGCGGGCGCCGGGGCTGCGACGACCGGCTGCTTCACTTCAGGTGCGGGCGCGGCGACCGGCACGACAGGCGCCGGCTCGCAATCGGCGAAGCGCATGCCGGGCCGGTAGCCGTAGTCGTGAACGCATTCGCCGTAGCGCGTGCGCACGGGCTGGTCGGGGTCCTGGCCCGAGGTGACATAGCCCTCCACGGCCGCGGCGGGCGTCATATACGCAAGCGGCGCGAGGCCGATCAGCGCTGCACTGAGAATGAACAAACGCGACTTCATGAGAGTTCCTTTCGAATTGGTGGGGTGCTGTGCTGCACACGCTAGAGGCGGCAGGCGGCGCCTTCATTGCACGCGCCCGGCGAGGCGTTGCAGCTGTAAGCGGGGTGGAAACGAATTCTGTACTTAGTACGAAATACTTCTTAAGTACCTAGTACGGAATTCAGGTGCGGCCGAGCGCGCGCGCGAGCGCCGCGGCGAGCTCCTGCGCGTGCACCGGCTTCTTCAGGATCTCGCGCACGCCGGCGCTCGTTGCGAGCTCGGTGATGATCGAGCCGGTGTAGCCGCTCACCAGGATGACCGGCAGATTGGAGCGCCGGCCAAGCAGCACGGTGGCGAGCTGCGTGCCAGTGAAATCCGGCATCACTTCGTCGGTGAGGACTGCGTCGTAGCGCTCCGGCTGCCGCTCGAATTCGGCGAGCGCCGCCTGCGCGTCGGCGAAGCCGGCCGGCTCGTAGCCCAGGCGCCTCAAGCTCTCGCAGGTGACGGCAAGGAGCGGCTCCTCGTCGTCGACCACCAGCACGCGCTCGCCGCGGCCGCGCACCAGCGGCCCGCGCGCATCGTCAGCCGCGGCCGCCGGCGCGTCGACGAGCGGCAGGTAGACCGCGAAGCAGCTGCCCTTGCCGACGGTGCTCGTGACTTCGATGGCGCCGCCCGAGTCGGTGACGATGCCGTAGACGAGCGACAGGCCGAGGCCCGTGCCCTTGCCGACTTCCTTGGTCGTGAAGAAGGGCTCGAAAAGACGTCCGAGCGTCGTGGCATCCATGCCGCGGCCCGTGTCCTCGACCTTCAGTACCGCATAGCGGCCGGGCGCGAGCGTGGTGTGCGCAAAGGTGCGTTCCGCCGGCGCATCCACCGCTTCCGCGCTCACGCGGATCGTGCCGCGCTCGCCGATGGCGTGCATCGCGTTGGTGCAAAGGTTCATGACGATCTGATGGATCTGCGTCGGGTCGGCAATCACGTACAGCGGCTTGGCGGGCAGCGTGATCTGCAATTCGCTGTCCACCGATAGCGAGCCGCGCACCAGCTCCAGCGTCTCGGCAACGATCGCGCTGAGATCCACGGCAACGCGGTTGCCGCGCTGGCTGCGGCTGTAGGTGAGGATCTGCTCGACCAGCGCGCTTGCCCGCTCGGCCGCGGTCAGCACGTTCTGCGCATAGCGGTGCTCGGCCGAGCCCTCCTTGGCGGTCTCGACGAGCATTTCGGCGTAGCCGAGGATGCCGCCCAGGATGTTGTTGAAGTCGTGCGCGATGCCGCCCGCCAGGCGTCCTACCGCCTCCATCTTCGCCGACTGGCGCAGGCGGTTTTCCAGGCGCAGGCGCTCCGCTTCGGCGAGCTTGCGCTCGGTGATGTCGCGCAGGTTGATCACGATGGCCCTGACAGCCGGCTCATGCAGCAGGTTCGTGGCGCTGACCTCCACCCAGCGATGGGAGCCGTCAAGGTGGCGCACCAGGAATTCGCGGGTGATGATATTTCCGGGCACGCGCAGGCCCTCGTCGCGCAGCGTGAGCGCCGCCGAGCGCTGCTCGGGGTGAATGAAGTCGAGGAACTCTTTGCCACGCACGTCGCTCAGGCCGTAGCCGGTCATGCGGCGGAAGGCCGGACTCGCGTAGACGATGCCTTCGGCGCGCGGTCGCGTCACGACGATCGCGTCGGTGCTGTTCTCGATCATCGAGCGGAAGCGCTTCTCGTTGGTCTGCAGGGCGTGCTCGCGCCGCTGCAGGCCCCAGGCGGCGAGCGCAATGAGCGCGAGCATGGCAGCCGAGGTGAGGAGCGTGCGCTCGGCGGTGAAGCGCGCCTCGTCGCGCCAGACGGTCAGCGCCGCGCGCTCGGTCTTGCCGGTCGCGACATAGAGCGGCAGGCCGCGCACCGCGGCGATCGACACGATGACCGGCTCGCCCGTTACCTCGCTCATCACCCGCCCGTCGAAACGCCCCTGGCTGCGGACCTTGCTGACGAGCGCTTCTGTCGCATTGGGGTCGAGCTTGGTGCCCTGCACATGGCTCGGATCCGGAACGCGCGTGAAAACACTGCCGTCGGCACCCAAAACGCCGATGAAGCCGCCTGGCCCAAGGTCGATCGTGCGATAGAGGCGCTCGTAGCTCTCGATCTCCACCAGTGCGGCGACGACACCGCCGAAACTGCCGCCCGGCCCGTTCAGCCGACGCGACATGCCGAATCGCCAGGAGCGGTTGCCCGGGCCGCCGCGATACGGCTCGCTGACATACAGGCCGAGGTCCCGGCGCTTCTTGTGCGTATCGACAAAGGGACGCTCCCGGCGATCCTCGATCGCCGGTGCTTCGTTGGTGCGCGCCACGATCTTGCCTTGCTGGTCGAACACGAGGATGGAGGCGACCTGCGAGACGTAGGCGAGCTCGTCGCGCAAACGAGGCTCCTGTAACGCAATGCGCGACGCGCTCCCCATGCGCTGCACGTCCCGCAGCACGAGATCGACCGCCTCGAGCCCGCTCGCGGTCTGCTCGGCAAGAAGGCTGGTGATGTTGGAGACGTCGCGCTGCACGTCGCGGAAGGTGCGTTGGCGGTCCAACAGCGCGTCCCAGACCGCCGAGCCGATATTGATGGCGACGAGGATCACGCCGAGGCCGATCAGCAGGCGCACGAGCGAGACCTGCTCGAGCGCCGCGCGCAGCCTCCCCGGGAGCGTCACCTCAGCCCGGCTCGCCGATCAGCTCGGACACCGCGATCAACAGCTGGGCGCGCCGCACGGGCTTCGCCAGCGCCCGCACCGCGCCGGCGGCGAGCGCCTGCTCGGCGCTGACCCCGCTACCGGACTTGAAGTAGCCCGAAACCGCGATGAGGGCCGCTGAGGGCGCGTAGCGCTTGATCTCGGCAATCGCCGCCGCGCCGCACGCCCCGGGCATGTACATATCGGAGATGATCAGGGCCGGCATGGTTTCCTCGATCGCCGTCTGTGCCGCCCTGCAGTCGGAGGCCTTGCGCACCTTGTATCCCGCGCCCAGTAGCCAGTCGGCCACCAGGTCGCGCAGGATCGCGTCATCGTCGATGACGAGCACGTCTCCACCGGCCTTCGCACTAGGTGCTGCCATGGTGCGATTCCACTCCCCCGCAATTGCGTGTAATTTACAGGCGTTCCGGCAGCGAGTTACAGCCGTAACAGAGGAGCCTTGGAATTGCTTAAAGTGTGTGCACTATGCGACAGGAACTGGTCATGAGTGCCTCGCCCCAGGCTGCAGCCGCCCTGGCCCGCCCCCATGTGCTGGTCGTCGATGACGATCCGACCATCCGTGGGCTCGTTTCGGATTACCTCGGCAACAACGACTTTCGCGTCACCGCGGTCGGCGACGGCGCGGCGATGCGCGACGTGCTGAAGGACCAGGTGGTGGACCTGCTGGTCCTCGACCTGGGCCTGCGCGGCGAGGATGGCATGTCCATCGCGCGGCGCATGCGCGACGAATCAGAGATCCCGATGGTGATGCTCACCGGCCGGGCCGAGGAAGCCGATCGCGTGATGGGCCTCGAGCTCGGCGCGGACGACTACATCACCAAGCCCTTCAGCCCGCGTGAGCTCCTCGCTCGCATCCGTACGGTGCTGCGCCGCCGCAGAGCCGAAGTGCGCCAGGGCAAACCCGACGGCATCCGCGCTTACCGCTTCGACGGCTGGGAGCTGAACCTCAACCTGCGCCGCCTGAACGCGCCGGACGGCCGCGCGGTGGCGCTCACCAACGGCGAATTCAGCCTGCTCGTGGTGCTGCTCGGCGCGCCGAACCGGATTCTCTCGCGCGACCAGCTCCTCGACCTCTCGCGGCTTCACAACGACGAGGTGTTCAACCGCTCGATCGATGTGCAGATCCTGCGCCTGCGGCGCAAGATCGAGC
>DASQIG010000290.1:0-5326 GCA_035631735.1 Burkholderiales bacterium
GCCGGCGGCGACGAGCCGCGCGGCACTAGCCGCGCCGCCCGAGGAATTCGCCGAGCGCCTTGCAGGTATGGCCACGGCCCGCGCGGGCCTTTTCCGGCGGCCCCTGGAACACGACGCGGCCGCCGCCGTCGCCGCCCTCCGGCCCGAGGTCGATGATCCAGTCGGCTTCAGCGATGACGTCGAGGTTGTGCTCGATGACCAGCACCGTGTGGCCGGCATCGACGAGGCGATGAAGCACGTGGATCAGCTTCTCTACGTCCGCCATGTGCAGGCCGACCGTCGGCTCGTCGAGCACATAGAGCGTGCGCGCGCCGCCGGCCTTGGCCAGCTCGCTTACCAGCTTTATGCGCTGTGCTTCGCCCCCGGAGAGGGTCGGGCTCTGCTGGCCGAGCGTCAGGTAGCCGAGCCCGACGTCCTGCAGGAGCTTCAGGCAGCGCTGGATCGACGGATGCGCCGCGAAGAATTCGAGCGCCTCGTCGACGTTCATTGCCAGCACCTCACCGACGCTCTTGCCGCGCAGCTTCACGGTGAGCGTGTCGGCGTTGAAGCGCGCGCCGCCGCAGGCTTCGCAAGTCACGCGCACGTCCGGCAGGAACGACATCGCGATCTTCTTCAGGCCCTGGCCCTCGCACTCCTCGCAGCGCCCGCCGCGGGTGTTGAAGGAGAAGCGGCTGGCGGTCCAGCCCCGCACGCGCGCCTCCGTCGTATCTGCAAACAGTCGGCGGATCTGGTCCCAGAAGCCGACGTAGGTCGCCGGGCAGGAGCGCGGCGTCTTGCCGATCGGCGTCTGGTCCACCTCCAGCACGCGCTCGATGCGCTTCGCGCCTTTGACCGCTTTGCAGCCGATGGGCGCTTTCTCGAGCAGCGATGCGTAGAGCACATCGCGCGCCAGGGTCGATTTGCCCGAGCCCGAGACGCCGGTGACGGCGACCAGGCGGCCGAGCGGCACGGCGACGTCCAGGCGCTTCAGGTTGTGCAGGGTGGCGCGCTGGATCTCGATCTGCTCGGTGGCGCCGTTGCGCCGTGGGTGCAGGGGATGGCGCAGCGGCTCGCGCAGGAAGCGGCCGGTGACCGAATCGGGCTGGCTCACCAGATCGTCGGCATGGCCCTGGGCGATCACGCGCCCGCCGAGCTTGCCGGCGCCCGGACCGAGGTCGATCACGTGCTGCGCGCGGCGAATGGTGTCCTCGTCGTGCTCGACGACCACCAGCGAATTACCCTTGGCTTCGAGCTTTTCCAGCACGCCGAGCAGGATCTGGTTGTCGCGGTGATGCAGGCCGATGGTCGGCTCGTCGAGGATGTAGCACACGCCGCGCAAGTTGGATCCCAATTGGGCAGCCAACCTGATGCGCTGCGCTTCGCCGCCGGAGAGCGTCGGCGCCGAGCGATCCAGGGTCAGGTAGCCGAGCCCGACCTCGCCGAGGAAGCCAAGGCGGGAGCGCAGCTCGGCGACCAGATCGCGCGCGATCTCGCGCTCGCGGCCGAGGAGCTCGATGTCCGCGAAAAGCTGCTGCAGTCGGGAGACCGGCTCGCGCCCGTAGTCGGCGATGTTCTTCCCGCGCCAGAGCACCGCGAGCGCCTCGCGATTGAGGCGCCGCCCCTCGCAGGCGGGACAGGTCTCGTCGATCTCCAGCCACTCGATCCACGAGTCGAGCACGTTGTCCTCGGCGCCGGTCTTGGCGCGCTCGTCGTCCCACTCGACGTCGTCGATCGCGAGCCCGGTGCCGTAGCAGGAGGGGCACCAGCCGTGCTTGCTGTTATAGGAAAAGAGGCGCGGATCGAGCTCCGGGAAGCTGCGGCCGCAGGAGCGGCACGCGCGCTTCGTGGAGAACACCTGCACCTCCTTCTCGAGCACGTGCACCACGCCTTTGCCGAACTCGAGCGCGCTGCGCAGCGCCTGCCGCAGCTGCGCCTCGGCCTTCGCTTCCACTTTGAGCGTGAGGATCGGCAGCTCGATGGTGTGCTCTTTGAAGCGGTCGATGCGCGGGAACGGCCGCACCGGCAGCAGCTTGCCGTCGACGCGCAGGTGCCAGTAGCCCTTGCCGGCAGCCCACTTCGCGAGATCGGTGTACACGCCCTTGCGGTTCACCACCAGCGGCGCGAGCAGCGTGATTTTCCTATTCCGGAAATCTTTGAGGATGCGGGCGGCGATTATCTCTTCGCTCTGCGGCTCGATCGGGATCTCGCAGTCCGGGCAGTACTGTGTGCCGAGCTTGACGAAGAGCAGCCGCAGAAAGTGATGCACCTCGGTGAGCGTGCCCACGGTCGACTTGCGCCCGCCCCGGCTCGTGCGCTGCTCGATCGCCACCGTCGGCGGAATGCCGAAGATGGCGTCCACGTCCGGCCGCGAGGCCGCTTGCACGAACTGGCGCGCATAGGCGTTGAGCGACTCGAGGTAGCGGCGCTGGCCCTCGTTGAACAGGATGTCGAAGGCGAGGGTGGACTTGCCCGAGCCCGACACGCCCGTGATCACCGTGAAGCGCCCGCGCGGGATGTCGACGTCGATGTTCTTCAGGTTGTGCTCGCGTGCGTTGTGGATGCGGATCGCGTTACCGAGATAGCGGCCCGCCGGCTCGCGTGCCTGGGAAATAGGGACTGTCCCTATTTTTTCCGCGTAGTCGCGCAGCGCCTTGCCGGTATGCGATGACTCGTGCGCCATGACCTGCGCTGGCGTGCCTTCGCACACGATGTAGCCACCGGCGTCGCCGCCCTCCGGCCCGAGATCGAGGATCCAGTCGGCGGCGCGCATGACGTCGAGGTTGTGCTCGATGACGACTAGCGAATGGCCGGCGTCCAGGAGCTGGCGGAACGCGCGCAGCAGTTTCGCCACGTCGTCGAAGTGCAGGCCCGTGGTCGGCTCGTCGAAGAGGAAGAGCTTCGCCTCCGCGCCGGCTTCGGTGTCGGCGAGGTGCCCGGCGAGCTTCAGGCGCTGCGCCTCGCCGCCCGAGAGCGTCGGCACCGGCTGGCCCAGCTTCAGGTAGTCGAGCCCGACGTCGATCAGCGGCTTCAGACGCTGTATCAGTTCGGCGTGCGCGCCGAAGAAGCGCGCCGCCTCCGACACCGTCATGTCGAGCACGTCGGCGATCGACTTGCCGCGCAGCGTCACCTCGAGCACCTCGGCGCGATAGCGCCGGCCGTCGCAGTCCGGGCAGCGCAGATACACATCCGAGAGGAACTGCATCTCGACGTGCTCGAAGCCGTTGCCGCCGCAGGCGGGGCAGCGGCCGTTGCCGGAGTTGAAGCTGAAGGTGCCCGCGGTATAGGCGCGCTCGCGCGCCGCTGGCGTTCTTGCGAACAGGTCGCGGATGCAATCGAACGCGCCGACGTAACTCGCGGGATTCGAGCGCGTGGTCTTGCCGATCGGCGACTGGTCGACGAGCACCACATCCTTCACCTGGTGCGCGCCTTTCAGTGCGCGATGCGTGCCGGGCGCTTCCGTCGGGCGGCCCTTCGCCTTGAGGAGCGCCGGGTAGAGCACGTCCTGCACCAGCGTCGATTTGCCCGAGCCCGAGACGCCGGTCACGCACACCAGCCGCTCGAGCGGAAAACGCACGTCGATATTCTTCAGGTTGTGCTGCACCGCGCCCTCGAGCGTGAGGAAGATGCGCGGCGGCAACGGTGCGCGCTCCTCCACCGCTTTTTTGCGGCCGGCCAGATAGTCGGCCGTCAGGGTCCGCTCCGCTGCCAGCTTTTCCGCCGGGCCGAAGAACACGATCTCACCGCCGCGCTCACCCGGGCCGGGCCCCATGTCGAGGATGCGATCGGCGGCGTACATGATCTGCGGGTCGTGCTCGACCACGACGAGCGAGTTGCCGGCGTTGCGCAGCCGCTTCATCACGTCGATGACGCGGCCCATGTCGCGCGGATGCAGGCCGATCGACGGCTCATCGAGCACGAACAGCGTATTGACCAGCGACGTGCCGAGCGCCGTGGTCAGGTTGATGCGCTGCACTTCGCCGCCCGAGAGCGTGCGCGACTGCCGATCCAGCGTCAGGTAGCCGAGACCGACCTGGCCGAGATAGCCGAGGCGCGTGCGTACTTCGGTGAGCAGCAGATCCGCGGCCTCGTCGAGCGGCGCCGGCAGCGCGAGGCGCTCAAAGAACGCCTTTACCTCGCCGACTGACATGAGCATCAGCTCATGCATGTTGCGGCCGTCGAGCTTCCAGAGCAGCGCGTCCGGCTTCAGCCGCGTGCCGTGGCACGCCGTGCACTGCGTGTACGCCCGGTATTTCGAGAGCAGCACGCGGATGTGCATCTTGTACGCCTTGGTCTCGAGCCACTTGAAGAAGCGGCGCGCGCCGTACCAGGTGCCGGGCCACGACTTGCGCCAGCTTTCCCACTCCGGCTCGCCTTCCAGCACCCAGGTTCTCTCTTTTTGAGAAAGCTCCCGGAACGGCGTGTCGAGCGGGACCTTGCGCTTCTTCGCGTACTTCTCGAGGTCGTCCTGGCACTCCTTGAAGCTCGGGCTCTGCCAGGGGCGCAGCGCGCCTTGGCGCAGCGTCTTCGACTCATCCGGAACCACCAGGCCGAAATCGACGCCGATGACGCGCCCGAAGCCGCGGCAGGTCTCGCACGCGCCGATCGGCGAGTTGAACGAGAACGCCGCCGGCGTGGCTTCCGCGTAGTGAATGTCGCAGTCGGCGCAGTGCAGATCGGCCGAGAAGCGATGGACCGGAAAATGGTGACTGTCACCATTTTCCGCAAAGATGTTGACGCGCCCCTGGCCGACACGCATTGCCGATTCCAGCGCATCCATCACGCGCGCCTTCTCGGTGCTCGAGATGCGCACCCGGTCCTGGATCACCTCGATGCGGCCTTTTGCCTTGCTATGGATGCGGGTGTAGGCCTGCGCCTCGAGGAGCTGGAGCACCTCCGCGTCGCTGAAATTCCTGGGCACCGTCACCGGGAAGGTGATCAGCAGGCGCTCGTCGGGCCTTTGCCGCATTTGTCCACTGAGCGCGCGGTGGACCGATTGCGGCGTGTCGCGCACCACCGGCTTGCCGCAGCCGCGGCAGTGGAGCCTCGCGGCGCGCGCGAAAAGCAGCTTCAGATGGTCGTTCAGCTCCGTCATCGTCCCGACGGTCGAGCGCGAGGTGCGCACCGGGTTCGTCTGGTCGATGGCGATCGCCGGTGGGATGCCTTCCACCGCGTCCACCTGCGGCTTGTCCATGCGGTCGAGGAACTGCCGCGCGTAGGGGCTGAAGGTCTCGACGTAGCGGCGCTGGCCTTCCGCGTAGAGCGTGTCGAAGACGAGCGACGACTTCCCGGAGCCGGAAACGCCCGTGACGACGACGAGCTCGCCGGTCGGGATCGCTAGGCTCAGGTT
>DASQIG010000291.1:0-3247 GCA_035631735.1 Burkholderiales bacterium
TTGGCGACCTGCTCCTGCGTCTCGGTGACGTGGCCGTCTGCGTCGATGACGCTCATGGCTTGCTCCTCGCTATGGGCAGCTCTGGCGGTAGAACGCGTACGCCTCGGCGCAGTCCATGCTGCGGGAGCGCGGCGAGCCGGGAGTGCCACAGAAGAGCTGGTAGTGCACCCGCGCTCGCTCGCAAGCGCGCGCATCGCGCGCACGCTCGGGATGCGCCTCGGGCGCCTTGGCAGTCGGGCGCGGCTTGTCCGGATCGGCGTCCTGCTCCTCCTTGGAGAGCCGCCGGCCGGGATCGGGCAAATCCTGGGCGCCGCAAGGTGCGGCGGCGAGAAGCGCGAGAAGGAAGAGCAACCGCACCCGCCTATGATGCATTACAGAGGCGGGCGCTGTACCTCAGCGGGGAAAGTCAGGCGGCGGCGCGCGGTTCTGCGGACGGGCGGCTGCCTGCGGGGCGGCCGACCTCCTGCTTCAGCATGTAGCGCAGCACGTAATCGAGGGTGTTCCTGCCGTAGGGCTTGGTGATGTAGCCGTCAGCGCCAAGGGAGAGGCCCCGGGCGATGTCCTCCGGCTCGGTCCTCACCGTGAGCATGATGATGGGCAGATCGACATACGCCGGGTTGCGGCGCAGGCTGGCAAGCACCTCGAAGCCGTCGCCGTCCGGCAAGCCGATGTCGAGAAAGATAGCGTCCGGCACACGTCGCTGCAGCCGGTAGTGGAGCGCCTTCACGCTGTCGGCCGTCTGGGTCGCGTAACCGGCTGCGTTCAGGCGCAGCACGGCGAGGGCGAGCTGGTCGGGATCGTCTTCGACGACCAGCGCGATCGTCTCGGCGACGGTCTTTGCGCTCGGCGCCCGCTTGGAGATGCGCTCGTAGTTGACGTAGGCGCCGAGGCGCGTGAGCGAGGTGTCGGCAAACGATGTCTCGCGCGCCAGGTGCTCGCTGTCCTTCGCGGCGCCGACGGTTGGGCGTTCTCTGCTCACTGCCCCTCCACTACATGGATATACATGCACCTAGGTTACCGGGGAAAGGCGCGCCCGCCTAGGAGTCCAAGCCAAAAATCCGGGCCACCGGTGCGCTAACGCACCGGTTTCAGGCTACAACTCGCCGCCCAGCTCCGGAATATCGGCCAGGGTGGCGCCGATCTCCCGCAGGAGACGCTCCGGGCTCTGGTCGAGCGCCGCGGACGGCCAGGGGAGCTGCGGCCGGGCGCGTGCCTCGATATAGGCGCCGAGGCGCCGGCCGCGCCGGACGCAGCGCCGGCCGAATTCGCCGCGCAGCCGCGCATAGCGCGCCAAGGCGGCATCGATGTCTTTGCTGCTTTGCAGCGCGCGCGCGAGCGAGGCGGCATCGAGCGCGGCCTTGGTGACGCCCATGCCGACATGCGGCCGGGCCACGTACGCCGCGTCGCCGAGGAGCACGACCCGGCCGGCGGCGATGTGCGGCGTCTCGACGTCGTAGATCGCCTGGAAGAAGGGCTGCGTGCGCTCCACCACTTCGGCAAGCCGCGGCGCGAGCGCCGAGCGCGCGATCGCTTTCAGCCGCGCGGCGAGCTCGGGCCGTACGTGCGGCCCGCTGGCGTCGGTGGCGAGATCGGCGAGCTCCGCGCCGCCGGGCGCCGGGCGGTACCACACGTAGTTCCAGTAGCGTCCGGGCACCGGGTAGCACACCAGCATCTCGCCCGGCGGCAGCGCGAAGTAGTACGAGTTGCCGAGCTCCTCGCGCAGCGCTGCAGGCAACGCGCTCTCCTCGACGATGCCTCGCCAGCCGACGTATCCGGCATACGCCGGCTGCACATCCGGAAAGAGGCACGCGCGCACCGTCGAGCGCAGGCCGTCCGCACCGATCAGCAGGTCCGCGCGCACCGCAGACCCATCTTCAAAGTGCGCGACGATCTCGCCGTCGTCGTCGGTGAAGTCGATGAAGTTGCGCCCGGCGTGGTAGCTGCCGGGCGCGAGCCGCTCGCGCAGCGGCCGGTAGATGCGCACCCAGTGGCTCATGACGTGCGGCCACGCCAGCCGGTGGATCACCGCGCCGCGCTCATCGAGGCACACGCGCTCGGCCACGCGCACGCCGATCGACTCGTCCATGGCGATGCCGAGCTCGCGCATCACCGCGAAGAGCTCGTCGTGCGTACCGATGCCGGCGCCGCGGCCCGCGAGATCGTCGGCGACGCGCTCGTACACGTCGACCGCCCAGCCGAGCTTTGCGAGCTGGTTCGCAGCGAACAGTCCGCCGATCGAGCCGCCGACGACGAGGGCGCGTTGCTTTTGCATGCCGACGGGCGGATTATTGCCCGGAGGAGGTGCCATGTTCCGCGCTCTCGTGCTGGCGCTCGCCTGCAGCATCGCTGCCGGCGCGTGGGCGCAGCCCTATCCATCGAAGCCGGTCCGCGTCTTCGTCACCATCGGCCCGGGCGCGGCCGCCGACGTTCTGACGCGCATGGTGGGCGAGAAGCTCGCCCCGCGGCTCGGCCAGCCGATCGTGATCGAGAATCGTGCCGGCGCCGGCGGCAACATCGCCGCCGATGCCGTGGCGAAATCCGCGCCCGACGGCTACACGCTCCTCATGGCCTCTTCCAGCACCCACGGCGCGAACGTCTCCGTGTACCCGAAGCTGCCCTTCGATCCGATCAAGGACTTCGCGCCGATCGTGCTCGTGGCGACCAATCCCAACGTGCTTGTTGTCCCGCCCTCGCTCGGCGTCAATTCGCTCGCGGAGTTGCTCGCGCTCGCAAAGCAAAAGCCCGGCGAGCTCACTTACGCTTCAGGCGGCACGGGCACGTCGATGCACATCTCGGGCGAAGTGCTCGCGATGCTTGGCGGGATCAAGCTGCAGCACATTCCTTTCAAGTCGACGCCCGAGGCGATCAACGCGGCGCTCGCCGGTGAAGTATCGATGACTTTCGCGAGCGCACCTACCGCGATGAGCCAGGTCAAGGCCGGGCGGCTCAAGGCGCTCGGCGTCACCTCCGAGAAGCCGCTGTCATCGCTGCCCGATGTTGCGCCGCTCGCGGCGCAGGGGCTCGCGGGCTTCGACGTCTCGGCATGGTTCGGCCTCGCCGCGCCCGCCGGCACGCCGGAGCCGATCATCCATCGCCTGAACGCCGAAACGCTCACCGTGCTGGCGATGCCGGAGGTGCGCGAGAAGTTCGTAGCGCTCGGCATGGAGCCGCTCGGCAGCACGCCGGCCGGGTTCGGCGCCTTCATCCGCGTGGAGATCCAGCGCCTCGGTGCAGTGGTGGGGGGGGG
>DASQIG010000292.1:0-2323 GCA_035631735.1 Burkholderiales bacterium
AGCCGAAGCGCAGCGTCTTGCCGAGCGCGTGGTCTCCTATCGCATCTTCGCCGACGCGCAGGGCAAGATGAACCTGTCGCTGAAAGACATCGGCGGCGAGCTGCTCGCCGTCCCGCAATTCACGCTCGCCGCGGATACCAATAGCGGGCTGCGGCCGAGCTTCTCGAGCGCCGCGTCACCGGCCGACGGCGAGGCGCCGTTCATCAAGTTCGCCGAGAAGGCCGCCGACACCGTGCACGTTGCGACCGGGCGCTTCGGCGCCGAGATGCAGGTGAGCCTCGTCAACGACGGGCCGGTGACGTTCTGGCTACAAGTTCGGGGACGGAGCCCGAACTGAATAGGTCTTGAATTTCGCCGGAGCGACGACCTCGATCATCTCGAGGTTCTTCGAGTGCTTGAGCTCGCGGTGGCGAATGCGCGGCGGCTGGTAGAAGCAGCTCCCCGCCTTCATCATCACGCGCCCGACGCCTTCGTACTCGAAGAGCACCCAGCCCTTCAGCACGTACACGAACTGCACGTTGCAGTCGTGACAGTGCCATTCGCCGTGCGGCGCTTTGCCCCGCCGCGCGCGGATCACGTGCGCCACCACTCGCCCTTGCGTCGCGCGCTTGATGCCGAGGTCGCGGTACTCGAAGTAGCTGCGCAGGCCACGGCGCGCGAACTTCCCGTCCTTGCGGTGCGTGACGTGGAAGCGAGGCATGGCGCGTTTATTCTAGGGTAAGCTTCCAGCCCCATGTTCGAGCAGTTCGTCGGCACGAAGCCGGTCGAGGAGCGGCATCGCATCGATACCGGCGCGCTCGAAAAATACCTTGGCTTCCGCATTGCGCAGGTCGAGCAGTTCAAGGGCGGCCAATCGAACCCGACCTACCGGTTGACCGCTGCGGATGGAAAAAAGTACGTGCTGCGCCGCAAGCCGCCGGGCAAGCTCCTGCCCTCGGCGCACGCGGTGGATCGCGAATACAAGGTGATCGCGGCCTTGCACCCCACCGGTTTTCCGGTCGCGCGGCCGCATACGCTTTGCGAGGACGACGCGGTCATCGGCACGGCGTTCTACGTGATGGACTTTGTCGAGGGGCGCGTGCTCTGGGACCAGAGCCTGCCCGGCATGTCGAAGCAAGAGCGCTTCGCGATCTGGGACGAGCTGAACCGCGTCATCGCGAAGCTGCACACCCTGGACTATCGCGCCCTCGGCCTGGAGTCGTTCGGCAAGCCTGGCAATTACATCGAGCGCCAGGTGGCACGCTGGACCAAGCAGTATCAGGCCTCCGAGACCGAGCCGATCGCGGCGATGAACGATCTCATTGCCTGGCTGCCGAAGAACATTCCGCCGGAGACCGGGACCACGGTGGTGCATGGCGACTACCGGCTCGACAACACCATCTTCCATGCGCGCGAGCCGCGGATTCTCGCGGTGCTCGACTGGGAGCTCTCCACCCTCGGCGATCCGCTCGCCGACTTCGCCTATCACTGCATGAGCTGGCACATCCCGCCGGGACAGTTCCGCGGCATCGGCGGGCTGGATCTCGCGGCGCTTGGCATTCCGGGCGAGCGCGAATACATCGGCATGTACTGCAAGCGCACCGGCCGTGCCGGCATCGAGCAGTCGCACTGGGACTTCTACATGGCGTACAACCTGTTCCGCATCGCGGCGATCCTGCAGGGCATCGCGAAGCGCGTGGTGGACGGCACCGCCGCCTCCGACCATGCGCGCGACGCGGGCGCCCGCGCGCGGCCGATGGCGGAGCTCGGCTGGCGGCAGGTGGAGAAAATATTGAGGAGGGCAGCGTGAACTTCGATTACTCGCCCAAGGTGCAGGAGCTGCGCGAGCGCGTGACCGCGTTCATGCGCGAACAGGTCTATCCGAACGAACGCAAGTGGCACGAGCACACCCGCTCGAGCAAGCGCTGGGAAGTCGTGCCGATCATCGAGGAACTGAAACCCAGGGCGCGCGCTGCGGGGCTGTGGAACCTGTGGCGGCCGCAGTCCCACGGCGGGACGCTCACCAATCTCGAATACGCGCCGCTCTGCGAGATCATGGGCCGCGTCGAATGGGCGCCGGAAGTCTTCAATTGCTCGGCGCCCGACACCGGCAACATGGAGACGCTGCTCAAGTACGGCACACCGGAGCAGAACAAGCAGTGGTGCGAGCCGCTCCTGGAAGGGAAGATCCGCTCTGCCTTTTTGATGACGGAGCCGGATGTCGCGTCATCGGACGCCACCAACATCCAGACGCACATGCGCCGCGAGGGCAACGACTACGTCATCAACGGGCGCAAGTGGTGGTCGAGCGGCGCCGGGGATCCGCGCTGCAAGATCTACATCG
>DASQIG010000293.1:0-3419 GCA_035631735.1 Burkholderiales bacterium
GTCACGATGAGCGGCACGCCTTCGTATCTATAGACGCGCCCGCGCAGGCTGGAGATGGTGGCATCCGTGGCGAGCAGCGTCTGCGCGGCGAAGCGGCCCATGGCGACGATCAGCTTCGGGCGGATGAGCGCGATCTGCTGCTTGAGAAACGGCGTGCACTTCGCCACTTCCGCGGGCTCGGGATTGCGGTTCCCCGGCGGCCGGCACTTGAGGACATTGGCGATGTAGACGTTGTCGCCGCGCTTGAGCCCGATCGCGGCCAGCATGTTGTCGAGGAGCTTGCCCGCCTGGCCGACGAACGGCTCGCCGAGCCGGTCTTCTTCTGCGCCCGGCGCTTCGCCGACCAGCAGCCAGTCGGCGTTCTCGTCGCCGACGCCGAGCACGGTCTGCTTGCGCGTCTTGTGCAGGCTACACGCGGTGCACGCGGGCACCGCCTGCTTGATCTGGATCCAGTGCTGCTCGGCGCGCTTTTCCGGTGTCGGCCCGCTTTCGGTCCTGTTTCGCAGGCGCCAGATGGGCGCGAGGCCCATCTCGGCGAGCACATCCTCCCGGCGGCTCACAACGCGAGCGACAGCACGAGCGCGTCTTCGCGGCCGCCGCGCGCAGGGTAGTAGTCGCGACGCACGGCAATCTTGCGAAAGCCGTAGCGATAGTAGAGCTCCTGCGCAGCGCGGTTGCTCGGGCGCACTTCGAGGAAGACGTTCTTCGCCCCGAGCTTGCGTGCAAGCGCCGTCGCTTCGTTCAGCAGCGCCCTGCCGTAGCCGCGGCGCTGATGCAGCTCGGCGATCGACAGGTTCAGCAGATGCGCCTCTCCCGCTGCCGCGAGCAGCACGAGATAGCCGATCAGCTCGCCCTGCAGCCGGTAGGTACGGCATTCGTAGACTGCGCGCAGCGAATCGGCGAAGTTGCCGCGCGTCCACGGATGCGTATAGAGGGCGCTTTCGATCGCCAGCACCTCGGCGAGGTCCTGCTCGCGCATCGGGGCGAGGACCGGAGTCGGCTTGAGAACCGCGCTCATCGGCTCGCCAGCTCGGCGCGCGTGAAGGCCACCTTGTCGCGCACGTACAGCGGCGCGGCGGCCGCGGCATCGACACCCTCGCCGGCCGCAAGGCGCGGCGCGGCAAGCTGCGCGACGGCAAACGCAGTGGGATGCACTTCCGGCAGCACTTTGCTCAATCCGAGGTTTCCGTACACCGCGAATCCATTCCCGGCACCGATCCAATCATGGCCCGGCGGCCGCGGCGCCGCTTCGGGCGCGACGCAGCGCGTGCCGATCACTTCGCGCCATCGCGGGAACTGCGGCATGCCGCCCTTTTCGAGCGCCGCATAATACACTTCGCGCATTCGCGCATCGACGCAGGCGACCACGCGCGCCGCGCCCGCTTCCTGCGCGATCGCCTCGAGCGACGACACCCCGAGCAGCGGAAGATCACGCGCCAGCGCGAGCCCCTGCGCCAGGCCGCAGGCAATGCGCAGGCCCGTGAACGAGCCCGGCCCGGCGCCGAACGCCACCGCCTCGAGGCGCGCCACCGTCAGGCCGGCGTCTGCGAGCAGCCGCTCGAGCATCGGCAGCGCGAGCTCCGAATGGCGATGGCCGGCGCGCTGCTCGAGCGCCCGGATCTCGCCACGCACGCAAAGCGCGACCGAACACCATTCGCTGGAGGTCTCGAACGCTGCGAATACCATGGCCGATTCTATATACTGCCCGCCATGAAAGAACATCGCATTGCAGTCATCCCCGGCGACGGCATCGGCCGCGAAGTGATCCCGGAAGGCGTGCGCGTGCTCGAAGCGGCCGGCGCGCGCCACGGCATCAGGTTCACGTGGAAGGAATTCCCGTGGAGCTGCGACTGGTACAAGGCGCACGGCAAGATGTGCCCGGACGATGCCGCGGACACGCTGCGGCTGTTCGATGCGGTGTACTTCGGCGCGGTCGGGAACCCGGCGCTGGTGCCCGATCACATCGCGGTGTGGGGATTGCTGATCAACTTCCGCCGCTGGTTCGATCTCTACGTGAACCTGCGGCCGGTGCGCCTGTTCCAGGGCATGCCCTGCCCGCTCGCCGGCAGAAAGCCCGGCGACATCGACTACATCGTGATTCGCGAGAACACCGAGGGCGAATACGGCAACGTCGGCGGGCGCATGTACGAGGGCACCGAGCGCGAGGTCGTGACGCAGCTCGCCACGTTCTCGCGCAAGGGCACCGACCGCATCATGAAGTACGCGTTCGAGCTCGCGCGCACGCGCAGGAAGCATTTGACTTCCGCGACCAAATCGAACGGCATCTCCATTACGATGCCCTACTGGGACGAGCGCTTCGCGCTGATGGCGAAGCACTATCCGGACGTGCGCACCGACCAGTACCACATCGACGGACTCACCATCCAGATGGTGCTGAATCCCGATCGCTTCGACGTCATCGTCGCCTCGAACCTGTTCGGCGACATCATTTCCGACCTCGGCCCTGCCACCGCCGGCACGATCGGCATCGCGGCCTCCGGCAACATCAACCCCGAGCGCACCGCGCCGTCGATCTTCGAGCCGGTGCACGGCTCGGCGCCGGACATCGCCGGCCGCAGGATCGCGAACCCGCTCGCCACCATCTGGTCGGGCGCGCTGATGCTCGAGCATCTCGGC
Source organism: Burkholderiales bacterium (assembly GCA_035631735.1). Taxonomy (GTDB): domain Bacteria; phylum Pseudomonadota; class Gammaproteobacteria; order Burkholderiales; family SG8-39; genus SCGC-AG-212-J23. The sequence goes on from DASQIG010000293.1 coordinate 2,638, forward strand.
CAGCGCCAGGCCGCCGCGGACATCGTGCGCGCCATCGAGCAGGTGATCATCGACGGCCCGCATACACCCGACATGAAGGGCAAAGCGAGCACCGCTGACGTCGGCGCCGCCGTCGCCGAGGCAGTTCGCGCGCAATCCAAAGTGCCGGCGTGAAAACGTATCGCATCGCCGCGATTCCCGGCGATGGCATCGGCAACGAGGTGATTCCCGCCGGCATTGAAGTGCTCCAGCGCTCGGCCGATGGCTTTCGGCTGGAGTTCGAGCCCTTCGACTGGAGCTCGAAGCGCTATCAGCAGACCGGGCGCTACATCCCGCAGGGTGGTCTCGAGCAGCTGAAAGGCTTCGACGCCATCTTCTTCGGCGCGGTCGGCGCGCCCGACGTTCCGGATCACGTCTCGCTCTGGGGCCTGCGCCTGCCGATCTGCCAGGGGTTCGACCAGTACGCGAACGTCCGGCCCGCGCGCGTCCTGCCTGGCATCAAGTCGCCGCTGGACAAGGGCAGCGCGATCGATTGGGTCATCGTGCGCGAGAACACCGAGGGCGAATACTCGGGCGCGGGCGGCCGCGTGCACACGGGTCTGAGCAACGAGGTGGCGCTCGAGGTATCCACCTTTACGCGCAGCGGCGTCGAGCGCATTCAGCGCTTCGCCTTCGAGCTCGCGCGCCAGCGGCCGCGCAAGCATCTGACGCTCGTCACCAAGTCCAACGCGCAGCGCCACGGCATGGTGCTTTGGGATGAGCTTTTCTACGCAGTCGCGAAAGACCATCCCGACGTCAAAACC
>DASQIG010000294.1:0-5772 GCA_035631735.1 Burkholderiales bacterium
CGTGGACTACAACCAGAACGCAAAAGACCGGACCGTCGCGTCCGCCTATTCGGTGCGGCCGACGCCCAATGCGACAGTTTCGGCGCCGCTCGACTGGAGCGAGGTGGCTGATTGCGAGCCGGATGATTTCACGCTGGCGACCATGCCGAAGAGGTTCAAGCAGGTGGGCGATCGCCACGCGGGCATCGACGAGCGCGCGGGCTCACTGGAGGCGCTGCTCGAGCTGTTCGCAAAGCAGGGGCTGGGCGACGCGCCTTGGCCGCCACACTATAGGAAGCAGGCAGGGGAGCCGGCGCGCGTGCAGCCCTCGAAGAGGAAGCTGCCGGTGATCGAGATCGGGCGCGCAAAGCGCACGGAGGAGGCGCTGGCAGGTCTTGAGCGCTGGAAGAAGCGCCATCCCAAGGTGGTGGAACACCTCGAGCCGGCGGACATCCTGCTCGATTCGATGCGCGGCCGCTACACCACGTGGACGCGCGTGCGAGTCAACCTGCAGCACGTACCGGAGAACCTGCGGCCCGCTCAGGAGCCCCTGGATCCGGACGAGAAGACGTTCTCGAGCTCGTAGGGCTTGGTGACCTCGAGCTGGTCGTAGCGGCACTCCTGCGGCGGCTTGTCCGGCCGCCAGCGCAGGAATGTCGCGGCGTGGCGGAAGCGATTGCCTTGCAGGTGGTCGTACTTCACTTCGCAGACGCGCTCCGGGCGCAGCGGCTCCCACGACAGATCCTTGCCGGCGCTCCAGCGGCTCTGGCCGCCCGGCATGCGATTCGATTCGGCGGCGACGCCGGCCCACTCGCGCCACGGGTGGTCGCGCATCGCGTCCTGGCGCAACGGCGCGAGCTCCTTCACCAGCTGCCTGCGCATCGCCATGCTGAAGGATGAAGTGATGCCCACGTGCTGGAGCACGTCGGCATCGTCGTAGAGGCCGAGAAGCAGCGAGCCAACCGCATCCTTGCCGCTCTTGTGCCAGCGCAAGCCCGCGACCACGCAGTCGGCGGTGCGCGCGTGCTTCACCTTGATCATCGCGCGCTTGCCCGGCTGGTAGTTGAGGCCGGCCGGCTTGGCGATCACCCCGTCGAGGCCCGCGCCCTCGAAGTGCTCGAGCCACTGCCCGGCCCGATCGCGATCGCGCGTCATCGGCGTGACATAGACCGGCGGTTTGCCGCGGCCAAGCAGCCGCTCGAGCGCGGCGCGCCGCGCGCGCTGCGGCTCGCCCATGAGGTTACGGCCGTCGACCGCGAGCGCGTCGAAGGCGACGAAGGAGGAGGGCGTTTCCGTGGCGAGCTTGGCGACGCGCGAGGCGGCCGGATGCAGGCGCAGCTGCAGGGCGTCGAAGTCGAGACCGTGCGCCGTGGCGATCACGATCTCGCCGTCGAGCACGCAGCCGGCAGGCACGCGCTCGAGCAGCGCGTCGTGCAATTCCGGGAAGTAGCGGTCGAGCGGCCGCAAGTCGCGGCTCTGGATGAACAGATCGCGCCCGCCGCGGAAAACCAGGGCGCGGAAGCCGTCCCATTTCGGCTCGAACAGATAGTCGCCGCTCGGCGGCAGCTCGTCGGCGAGCTTGGCGAGCATCGGCTCGACCGGCGGCGCGATGGCGTATGGCGGCTGGGAACTCAATGCAGCGGCAGGATGAGCCGCGCGATGAGGCCGCGCGGCGAGCGCGGCACGAGCTCGAGCGTGCCGCCGTGCGCCTGCGCGGTGCGCTCGACGATCGCGAGCCCGAGACCCGAGCCGCCGTGGCCCGAGCGCGAGTCGTCGAGGCGCGTGAACGGGCGCTTCAGGCGCTCGACCTCCTGCGGCGGAATGCCGGGACCCGAATCGCGTACCTCGATCGCCACTTCGGGATTGCGCGCGACGAGCTCGATCTCCACCGGCTCGCCGGCGTAGCGCAGCGCGTTGTCCACGAGGTTTGCCACCGCGCGGCGCACCGCCATGCGGGCGAAGCGGAAGGGCTTCAGCGGACGGTGGATCAGGCGCACGTCCTTGCCGATGCGCGCGTAGTGCTCGGCGAGCTCGCCCAGCACCTCGCCGATGTCGTGCTCCTCCTTGCGCTCGTCGGCGCCGCGCGCGAAATCCAGGAACTGGCCGATGATGGCGTCGATCTCCTCGATGTCGGCGGTCATGGCGTCGAGGGCATGCTCATCGGCGCCGCTCATCTCGAGCGCCAGGCGCAGGCGCGAGAGCGGCGTGCGCAGGTCGTGCGAGATGCCGGCGAGCACCATGGCGCGCTCGCGCTCCATGCTTTCCAGGTTGGACGCCATGCGGTTGAAGGCGGCGGCCACCGTGCTGATCTCGCGCGCACCGCGCTCCGAGAGCAGCTCATGCGGCTGGCCGCGGCCGAGGCGCATCGCCGCGCGGCGCATCGCCGCGAGCGGCCGGGCGATGTCGGAGGCGATGAACCAGGCGCCGGCCAGCGCGAGCACGATGACCGCGGCGAGCCAGTCGAGCCACTGCAGCCCGATCGCCGGCTCGAAGCGCTCGCGCGGCAGCATCACCCAGAACTCGTCCTCGTCGATGAAGAAGCTCACCCAGAAGCCTTCCTCGCCGTCGCGCGCATAGGCGAAGCGCGTCTCCTCGCCGAGCGCGCCGCGCACCTTCTGCACCACTCGCTCGAGCAGCGGATCGTCGGGCAGCGGCTCGGTCTTCTCGCTCGCCGTCACCGGGTAGACGCGCAGGCCTTCGGTCTCGTTCAGCTCGATGAGGAGCTGGCGCCGCAGCACCGGATCGGCGTTGACGAGCGCCGCGCGCGTCAGGTTCACGGTGCTCACCGTCTGCTGAGCGAGCTCGCGCGAGCGCGGCTCGCGTTCATAAACACGATAGATCTGCAGCGAGGCGAGCAGCGCGGCGACGATAAGCAGCGCGATCAGCAGGAACGCGCGTGCAAATAGGGTCAAAGCGAACGAGTCACTTGTTAGCTTGGTCGTCCGGGACGAACACGTAACCGAAGCCCCAGACGGTCTGGATGTGCCTCGGATGGGCCGGATCATCCTCCACGATCTTGCGAAGCCGCGAGATCTGCACGTCGATCGAGCGGTCGAACACCTCGTACTCGCGCCCGCGCGCGAGCTCCATCAGCTTGTCGCGCGACAGCGGCTGGCGCGGGTGCTGCACCAGCACCTTGAGCACGGAGAACTCGCCGGTCGTGAGCGGCACGCTCTTGCCCTCGCGCGTGAGGCTGCGCGTCGCGAGATTGAACTCGAAGTGCCCGAAGCGGTGCAGCTCGCCGCTTGCGGCCGGCGCGCCGGGCGGCCCGGCGGGCGCGCGGCGCCGGAGCACCGCGTTGATGCGTGCGAGGAGCTCGCGCGGGTTGAAGGGCTTCGGCAGGTAGTCGTCGGCGCCCATCTCGAGGCCGACGATCCGGTCGACGTCGTCGCCCTTGGCCGTCAGCATGATGATGGCGGGGGAGGTCTGCTGCGCGCGCAGCCGCCGGCAGATGGCGAGGCCGTCCTCACCGGGCAGCATCAGGTCGAGCACCACGAGGTCGTAGCGCTCGCGGCCGAGCTGCTTGTCCATGCCGCGCGCGTCGGGGACGGCCTTGACTTCGTAGCCCTCGCCGCTGAGGTACTTGACCAGCAGGTCGCGCAGGCGCTGGTCGTCGTCCACTACCAAGATGCGCGTCTTGAGCTCAGCCATCGGGCAACGGATTGTTACAAAAATTGGACGCGCCGACACCCCTCGGCGCGCGCATCCCGGTAACATCGCCAGCGCATGAAACGCTGCGCTGCGCTCCTTCTCGCCCTGGCGGTAGCGGCCGCGCCGGCTTTTGCGCAGCGCGACGGGCGGGGTGGCGGCCAGGCGGGCAGGAACCAAGGCATGAGCAAGGACGAGCGCCAGCGCATGCGCGACGACATGCGCCAGGTGTTCCGCGACCGCAACCGCCAGGACCGGCCGCAGCAGCGGCAGCTCTCGCCGCAGGAGCGCGAGAAGCTGCGCCGCGACATCCAGGACGCCAACCGCGACATGCGGAAGTAATTCGGAGCCAGGGTCGCAATTACGGAATCTCTGAAATAGGCGGCTAATTGTCGTTCCCGCGAAAGCGGGAACCTAGTATTTTTAAAAAACTGGGCCCCCGCTTTCGCGGGGGCGACTTCAGATGCGCGTCGTTCCCGCGGAAGCGTCAGAGCCTCCTCATTTAGGCCGGGCCATCGTCTCCCGCCGGAAGAGGTACAGGCCGCTCGTGATGACGATCGCGGCGCCGATCCACACCGCCGCGGCGGGCACGTCGCCGAAGACGAGGTAGCCGAAGGCGGCCATGTAGAGCACCTGCTGGTAGAGGAATGGCGCGAGGACGCTGGAGGGCGCATAGCGATGCGCCGCGGCGAGCAGCTGGTGGCCCGCCGCGCCGAACACGCCGAGCAGGCACGCCACCGTCCATTCGAGCCAGGTGTCGGGCCACTCCCAGCCTGCCAGCGCGAACGGCGTAAGCAGGACCGCCGCCGCGACCGCCGGCAGGTACTGGATGGTCTCCGGCGATTCGTACGCGGCGAGGCGCCGGGTCATCAGCATGAAGATGGCGTACATCACGGCATTGGCGAGCGCGGCGAGCATCGCCGGATGGAACTGCGTGGTGCCCGGCCGCACGATGACCAGCACGCCGGCGAAGCCCACCAGGACCGCGATCCACCGCCCGGCGTCGAGGCGCTCGCCGAGGAACAGCGCGCTGATCAGCGCGATGATGATCGGCGTCGTAAAAAATATGGACGAGGTCACCGTCAGCTGCAGGTACTGCAGCGCCCAGACGTTGATGCCGGTCATCGTCATGAACATGAGCGCGCGCAGCGCGTGCCAGCGCCAGTAGCGCGTCCTGACGAGCGCCGCGCCGCGCAGCGGCAGCAGCACCGCGCTGGCGACGAGCGCGTGCATTACGAAGCGCAGCCACACCACCATCACCACCGGCATGCTGGCGACGAGCCACTTGGCGCTGCCATCGAGCAGCGTGAAGAGCAGGTAGCAGAGCGAGACGAGGCCGATGCCGGTCAGCCGGTTGCGCGCGCTGTCCGCGTGCAGCAGGCCGGTGGCTACCACGGAATCGGCGAGCCGTCGTGCGACAGGAACCTGCCGCTATCGCTCTGCTTGAGGCCCGCGATCAGCCGGCGCAGGCCGGCCACCGACGCCTCGGGCGCGAGCGGCGCGCTCGCGCCGCCCATGTCGGTGCGCACCCAGCCCGGGCTCAGCGCCACCACGATCACGCCCTTCGAGGCGAGCGTGGCGGCGAGGCCCTTCACCAGCATGTTGAGCGCCGCCTTGCTCGTCGCGTAGGGCAGCGTCACGCCGCTCGCCTCGCCGATCGAGCCGAGGCGGCTCGACATCATCGCGATGACCTTGCGCTCGCCCGCCAGGATGTTTGGCACCAACGCCTCGGTCACCGCCGCTGCGCCCAGCAGATTTACACGCAGCACCTCTTCCCACGAGTCGTAATCGAAGCTGCCGAGCGCCATGCCGCGCTTGCCACTGATGCCGGCATTGCAAAAGAGCACATCGATCGGCATGCCCCGCACGGCCCTGGCGAGCGCTGCGATCTGTTTGCGATCGGTAACGTCGGCAATCTGCCGCTCCACGCCGCCGGGCAGCTTTGCCTTTGCGTCGCGCACGGTGCCTATCACCTTCCAGGCGTCGGTGGCGTATTGGCGCGCGAGCTCGTAGCCGAGGCCGCGCCCCGCGCCGGTGATGAGGATCGTGCTCATGCGAGAACCAGCGCGATGGCGAAGCCGTCGTAGCCCTTGACGCCGACGGTCTGAACCGCGGTAGCGGCGACGCGCGGCTCGGTCGCGATCA
>DASQIG010000295.1:0-9005 GCA_035631735.1 Burkholderiales bacterium
TTCCACGGCAGCCAGTCGACCACCACCGGCGGTCGGTCCTCCACGAACGGCCACGCCTGCGCGAGCTGCTGCTGGTTCGCGCACAGCATGCCGTGTGTGTTCGGCACGCCTTTCGGCGTGCCGGTCGAGCCGGAGGTGAAGAGGATCTTCGCCACCGTCTGCGGACCGACGCGCGCGTGCTCGCGCTCCTGCGTCGAGCCGGGATTGGTCTCCAGCAGGTCGTTCACCGAAGTCGACTTCGCGCCCACCGCCGCGAGCGCCGGCCCGAACTTCGCCGGGTCGGCGGCGAACACCAGCCCCGGCTGCACCAGCTCGAAGATGTGCTTGAGCTTGCCGTAGTCCTGCGACATCAGCGAATACGCGGGCGAGATGGGCGCCACCGGGATCCCGACGTGCATCGCGCCGAGCGCAAGGAGCGCGTGGTCCACGCTGTTGTCCGAGAGGATCGCCACCGGCCGCTCGGGGCCGAGCCCGCCATCGAGGAGCGCCTGCGCGATGCGGCGCACCGCGCCGTACGCTTCGCGATAACCCACCTTGCGCCAGCCGTCGCCCTTGCGCTCCGCGAGGAAGATGCGCTCGGGCGCCTTGTCCGACCAGCGCACCAGCCACTCGGTGACGCAGCGCGAGTAAGGCGCGAGCTTCTGCGGCGAGCGCAGGTAGATGTTTGCGCCCCGGCGCTCGACTTGGACCTTCGCCGGAGCGAGGCGCAGCTTCGCTTGCATAATTCGATTGTATGTTCGTCCGCGAGCCGCAGCGCGATACGCCGGTGCTGGCCGAGCACGAAGTCGTGGTGCTTGGCGGCGGTCCCGCCGGCATTGCGGCCGCCGCGGCGGCGGGCCGGGCAGGGCGCTCCACGATGCTCGTCGAGCGCTACGGCTTTCTCGGCGGCGCCGGCACCGCGGCGGGCCTCGCGAACTTCTGCGGGCTCCATGCCAAAGTGCATGGCGAGCATCGGCAGGTGGTGCATGGCGTCGCCGACGATGTGCTTGCGCGCCTACGCAGCATGGGAGCGCTGAGCGAGCCGCATGCGCTCTTCGGCGGCCGCATCCAGGCGCAGGCCTACGATGTCTCGGCGTACAAGCTCGTCGCCGACCAAATATTGGTCGCCGCCAAGGTAAAACTCCTGTTCCATGCGCTCGCCGTCGGCTATCGCGACGGTCATTTGCTGGTGGAGGCGAAATCCGGCCGCCGCGCGATCCGCGGCCGCGTGTTCATCGACTGCTCCGGCGACGGCGATCTCGCCGCGTGGATGGGCGCTCCGTTCGAAGTGGGCGACGGAAAAGGAAACATGCTCTATCCCTCGACCATGTACCGCATCGGCGGCGTCGATCCGGCGCGCGCGGGGAATGCCTGGGAAACGATCGCGCAGCGCATGGAGGAGGCCGAGCGCGCCGGCCGGCGCTTTCCGCGCAGGAAGCCGATCGTGCGCCCGCAGCCCAATCCGGTCGAATGGCGCGCCAACCTGACCCAGCTTCGCAATGCGGACGGGAGCGCGGTGAGCGGCATCGACGCCGAGCAGCTTGCCTGGGGGGAAGTCGAAGGCCGCCGGCAGGTCTGGGACACGTTCCAGTTCATCCGCGAGACGACGCTGGGCTTCGAGCGCGCCTACCTCGCGGAGATCGCGCCGCAGATCGGGATCCGCGAGACGCGGCGCATCGGCGGCGTCTATCAGCTCACGGAGAGCGACGTGCTCGACTGCGCCGATTTCACTGACGCCATCGGCGTGAACGGCTGGCCGGTCGAGGAGCACAAGGCAGGCGACGTCGAGTTCCGCTTCCAGCGCGCGCCGCGCGGCTACAACCAGCTCCCGTACCGGATGCTCGTGCCGCTCGGCGTGGAAAATCTGCTGGTCGCCGGGCGCTGCGCGTCGATGACGCATGGCGGCCAGTCGGCGGCGCGCGTCTCGGGCGCCTGCGTCGCCATGGGCCAGGCCGCGGGCAGCGCCGCGCATCTCGCGCTCGAGCTTGGCGTCGCGCTGTCCGACCTTGACGCGCGCGAGCTGCAAACGCAGCTGTTGCAGAATGGCGCATGGCTCGGCTGAACGTTAAGCGCATCGCCGGCACGCTCGGCGCCGAGATCGGCGGTGTCGATCTCCGGGAGCCGGGCGACGACACCATCGCCGCGATTCGCGCGGCCTGGTTAGAGCACCTCGTGGTCTTCTTCCGCGACCAGCCGCTCACGCCCGCGCAGTACATGGCCTTCGCGCAGCGCCTCGGGCGGCCGATCGAGTATCCGTTCGTGAAGGGCATTGCCGGCTTCCCGGAGATCATCGAGGTGAAGAAGCTCGAGCACGAGCGCGTGAACTTCGGTGGCGTCTGGCACTCCGATACCGCGTACCTCGAAGTGCCGCCGATGGCGTCGATGCTGCTCGCGCGCGAGGTGCCGCCCCATGGGGGCGATACGCTGTTCGCCAATATGTACATGGCGTACGAGACGCTCTCCGGGGGGATGAAGCGCCTGCTCGAGCCGCTGGTTGCGGTCAACTCATCGGCCAAGGCCGACGTCACCCGCACGCGCGAGGACCGGCTGAAGACCGACGGTCGCGACGAGGTCGGCAAGGAGTTGCTGGCCGAGCACCCGGTGGTGCGCACGCATCCCGAGACCGGTCGCAGGGCGCTCTACGTCAACTTCGCGCACACCGTGCGCTTTCGTGGCATGACCGAGAAGGAGAGCGCGCCGCTGCTGGAATATCTCTTCCAGCACCAGATCCGGCCCGAGTTCACTTGTCGGTTCAGCTGGCAAGTCGGCTCGCTCGCGCTGTGGGACAACCGCTGCGCGCAGCACAACCCGGTGAACGACTACCACGGCTATCGCCGGCTCATGCACCGCATCACGCTCGCCGGCGACCGTCCGAAATAATTCCGTACTTAGTACGAAATATCTATTACGTACTAAGTACGGAATCTATTTCATCCTATTTGACCGCGCGGGCGACCGACTCGCAGGCCGCGGCGCTGCGCAGATGCCGCGAGCGCATGCCCTCGAAGAGCTGCTTCACCGCCGGATCGCCGATGCCCGGAAGGGCTTGTTCGAATTCGCGGATCGCCCAGCGTAGCCCTTTAACCAAAAACCCGATCCGCTCGCGCGCGCCCTGCACCGCGATCGCCTTGCCGTAGAACTCGCCGGTGGCGTGGCTGTAGTCGCGGCCGCGGCGCTTCAACTGCTCGCCGATCAGCGCGCAGTTGTGCGCCTCGTCCTCGTGTACCTTGCGCAGCGTCTGCCATTCGGGCCCATGGCGCGGCCAGTCGTCCATGAAAACGACCAGCGCTCTCGCGCCGGCGCGCTCGGCTTCGAGCATGCGATTCAGGAAATCGACCAGCTCGGCGTCGGTCATTTGAGCAGGTCACGAAGGCGCTGTTCAGCGTCCTTCGCCTTGTCGCGCAACTGCTCTACGGCGGCCGGCGCGCGGCTGATCGCCACACGGCTGAGCTCGGTCCAGACCTCGTTCGTCAGCTCCGCTGCGGTAGCGCCATTCTTCTTCTTGCCGAGATCTCGTAGATGCACATCACCGAGGTCGACGGTCACCGCGCCGCCGTAGCTGACCTTGGCCTTGCGCACCTGCACGTGATCGACGATGAACTTGCGCTGCGGCGCACCTTTGCTGCCGCTCGCCGCGCCGCGCGCTTCCGATTTCGGCAGCTCCGACTGGATGTGCTTCTGGATTGCGCCCAGGTTGTCGCCGCTCGCCCCGCGCTCGTAGCTGATGGTCGGCGCCTCGAGCGAGATCTCCTTCACGTGCACCACGTCCGAGGTTATGGTGCGCGGATCCACGGCGAGCCGCATCTCGCCCAGCGTCAGCGCGCGAGCCGCGCTGAATCCGGGTGGATTGCCGATCTCGAGGCCGCTGATGGCGCCGCGGCCATCCATGGGCTCGAGCTTCACCTCTCTTACCTTCACCGACGTGCCGGTGAGCTGCGGCCCGTAGTGCTCGATCGCACGCTTGATGAGCGCGTCGCGCGAGCTGTAGAGCCACCACACCCCGGCGCCGACGACGACGAGCACGACGCCGAGTACGAGCAGGATGAAGGTACGGGCGCGCATTACTGCAGGTGCACGTACTGGTGGTCGACCGGCAGGTTGTTGATGCCGCGCTCGGGCGGCGCGATCCAGGCCGCCATCTTGCCGGGCTCGATCACCCGCTGCATCAGCGAATGCACGAATGCGCGGTCGCGCTCGGTCGGAATCCAGTCTGCCAGCCGCCGCTCGTATTCCTCGCGCGCGACGAGCTTGCCGTGCGTGTCGACCGGCTGGCCGGCCCACGGGCCGATCTGGCGCCGGAAACGCGACGACGGCAGCGACAGCCGGAAATCGTGGCCCGCGCGCTCGATCATGCGGTTCCAGCGCTTGACCCCGATCTCGCAGTCCTTGAGATACGACTCGCGCATCACCTCGTTGAGCGCGTTGAGCATCGGCACGCTTTCGGCGCCTTGCGGCGTCTCGATCGTCATCGTCGCCTCGCGCAGCACGTGGTCCTGGTAGGTCGGCTCATCGGGCCGGCCCTTCATGCCGCTCGCGAAGTTCGCGGCCGAGTTGGACGAGATCTCGGAGCCGAACAGATCGAGCGAGCTCGAGCACCAGTAGTTCAGGTACTTCTGCAGGGTCGGCAGGTCGATCGCGCCGGCGGCGCGGATGCGCGCCGGGTCGTCGGTGCCCAGTTCCTTCATCACCTCGAGCGTGCGCTTCACCACGCGGCTGATGCCGGTCTCGCCGACGAACATGTGGTGCGCTTCCTCCGTCAGCATGAAGCGGCACGTCCGGGACAATGGGTCGAAAGCGCTTTCGGCGAAGCTCTTGAGCTGGTATTTGCCGTCGCGGTCGGTGAAGTAGGTGAAGCAGAAGAGCGAGAGCCAGTCGGTCATCGGCTCGTTGAAGGTGGTGAGGATGCGCGGCTTATTCGCATCGCCCGAGTGGCGCGCGAGCAGCTCCTCCGCCTCTTCCCGGCCGTCGCGGCCGAAGTACGCGTGGAGCAGATACACCATCGCCCACAGATGCCGGCCTTCCTCGACGTTGATCTGGAAGAGGTTGCGCAGATCGTAGAGCGACGGGCAGGTGTGGCCGAGCTTGCGCTGCTGCTCGACCGACGCGGGTTCCGTGTCGCCCTGCGTGACGATGAGGCGGCGCAGCGTCGAGCGGTATTCGCCCGGCACCTGCTGCCACACCGGCTGCCCCAGCTGGTCGCCGAAGCCGATCTTGCGCTCGGCGACGGGATCGGCGAGGAAGATTCCCCAGCGGTAGTCGGGCATCTTCAAACTGCCGTAATGTGCCCAGCCCTGCGCGTCGACCGAGATGGCGGTGCGCAGATACACGTCGGCCGCTTCGAAATCGCTCGGCCCCATCTCACGCCACCACTGCAGAAAGTGCGGCTGCCAGTGCTCGAGCGCGCGCTGCAGCGTGCGATCGTTCTGCAGGTCGACGTTGTTCGGAATCTTCTCGGCGTAGTTGATACTGCTCATCGATACTCCCAGTGACGGGGTCAGGTCTTGCTTTGCGGCAAATGCATCAATTCAAGACCTGGCCCCATTAGATACGTTCCCAGTTGAACTTGGGCTTTGCGCCGCTGCCGTAAACCTTGAGAGCACCCTGCTCCCCCACGGCGTTCGGGCGGTTGAAGACCCAGTTCTGCCACGCGGTGAGGCGCCCGAAGACGCGCGTGTGCATGGTCTCCGGACCGGCGAAGCGCAGGCTCGCCTCCATGGCGGTCAGCGCATCGGGCGACAGGCTCGCGCGCTCCTCGATCGCGAGGCGGATCTCCTCTTCCCAGTCGAGGTCGTCGGGCGCGGCGGTGACGAGGCCGAGCGCGAGCGCCTTTTGGGCGTCGAACAGTTCTCCCCGCGCGATTTCGGGCGCCTCGCCGCAGAAGCGGGTGGCGAGCCGCGAGAGGCCGTTCGCCATCGGGTACGCGCCGAAGTTGAGAGCCGAAAGGCCGACGCGTGCGCCCTCGGCGTCCAGCATGTAGCTGCGGTCGGCGGCGAGCGCGATCTCCATCAGGGTGCCGGCGAAGCACGAGCCGGGCTCGATGATGGCGAAGATCGAGCGCGACGAGACGTCGAGCCGCGACAGCGTGCGTCGCAGGAATCCGAGCGTCTCGCGCACGAACCAGTCGTTGGCGCTCGCCTTGAGGAAGCTGTCGAGCTTCAGCGCCTCCTCCGGGTTGCCGGCCGTCTTGAAGAGCCACAGGCCGACATCGAGATGGTTGTGGCGCAGGTCGAGCAGCGCGCGGTCGAGCTCGCGCGCGAGCCGCAGCGGATACCAGTCCGCGCTCTTTTCCATCTTCACCTGCTGCGGCCCGGTGATGGTGAGGGTCGCGATTCGGCGGTCCTTGTCCACTTCGACCCGCAGGATGCGGTTTTCGCCGAGCGGCGTGAGCTTCACGCCCGGGCCGCCTGGCCGATCGGAAAGCGCGCCCAGCTCTGCGGCGCGAGCTTTCACCGCCTGTGCGAATTCCTGCGGCTTGGCGATGCGATCGACCAGCCGCCATTGCCGCGCGCGATCGGCGCGCACGCCTTCGGCGGTCGTGCAGAACAGGTCGGCGAGATCGCGGCGCACCTTGCGCTTGTCCACCAGCCGGGTCAGCCCTCCCGTGCCCGGGAGCACGCCCAGCAGCGGCACCTCCGGCAGCGATACGGTGGAGGAGCGGTCGTCGACCATCATGATCTCGTCGCAGGCGAGCGCGAGCTCGTAGCCGCCGCCCGCGCAGGTGCCGTTGATCGCGGCGATGAACTTGAGGCCGCTCGCCTTGCTCGAGTCCTCGATGCCGTTCCTCGTCTCGTTGGTGAACTTGCAGAAGTTCACCTTGGACGCATGGGTCGAGCTCCCAAGCATGTAGATGTTCGCGCCCGAGCAGAACATGCGGCTCTTGCCGCTGGTGATCACTACGCTCTTCACTTCCGGATGCTCGAAGCGGATGCGGTTCAGCGCGTCGTGCAGCTCGATGTCGACGCCGAGGTCGTAGCTGTTGAGCTTCAGCTTGTAGCCGGGCGCGAGGCTCTTGTCCTCGGCGACGTCGAGCGCGAGCGTGGCGACGGCGCCGTCGTAGCTCGGCTTCCAGTGGTTGTAGCGCTCGGGACTGGTTTCGAAGTTGATCATGCGAGTACCCGTTTGAGTTCGGCGAGCGCCTGGCGAGCGCTCTTGCCTGAAGTATCGACCACGGCGCCCGCGCGGCCATAGAGCCGCTCGCGATCGGCGAGCAGCTTGCGAATCTCGTCCAGCGCCGCGGAGCGGCCCTTGAACGGACGAGTATCGCCCTGAGCCAGCACGCGCGCCATGTGTTCCTGTGCCGTGGCCTTCAGCCAGATGCAGCGGCAGCGCTCGAGCAGCAACTCATAGGTGCCCGGATCGGTCACCAGGCTGCCGCCGGTGGCGATGACTGCACGCGGCTGCTCGGCGAGCACACGCTCGAGCGCGCGCCGCTCGAAGCGGCGAAAGGCGGCCTGGCCGTACATCGCGAACACCTCGGCGAGCGGGGCGCCGGCTTCCTTTTCAACTTCGCGATCGAGTTCCACAAAGGGCAGGCTCAGGGAAGCCGCCAATTTAGCGCCGAGCGTCGATTTGCCGGCGCCGCGCAGGCCGATGAGCGCGATCGGCTTCTCGAGCGTGTCTTCTTCGCGCACCAGTCGCTCCACGGCGACGCCCATGGCGCGCGCCACTTTGCGCAGCAGCAGCACCGAGATGTTTCCCTGGCCGGCTTCGAGCTGGGCGAGGTAGCGCTCCGAGACGCCGGAGGCGAGCGCGAGCGCCTTTCGGCTCATGCCGTGCTCGGTGCGCCACGCGCGCACGCGCTCGCCGAGCCGCGCGAGGTAGGCGTCTTCCTGCTGCCGGAGCGTGACCGGAGCGTTCATGAACTATAGTGCTTGACCGTGATTTTATGCTGCATTATAGTTTCGCGTCAATGCGCATCACCATCCTCGTCGGCACGATGACCGGCACGGCGCAGCTGTGCGCGCAGGAGATGGAGCTCGCGCTCGACGACGGCGAGACGCAGGTCGAGGCGCTGCTGATGGACGGCCTCGACAGCTCGGTGTTCGAGCGCGAGGGGGCGTTCATCATCTGCACCTCCACCTACGGCCAGGGCGACGTGCCCGACAACGCCCGCGCGCTCTACGAGGACCTGCAGCGCAAGCGCCCGGACTTGAGCCGGGTGCGCTACGGCGTGTTCGGCCTGGGCGACCGCACCTATGCGGAAACTTTCAACTATGGCGGGAAGCGCTTCGACGACATCCTTACCGAGCTCGGCGCGAGGCGCATCGGCGAGCGCCACAAGCACGACGCTTCGAGCGGCGTGCTGCCCGAGGAAACCGCGATCCAGTGGTGCCAGGACTGGGTTTCTAAATTGCGGGAGGGGAACAGAGCCTCCGTTTAGGCGATCGGACCGACACTGGGCCCCCGCTTTCGCGGGGGAGACAGCTCAGAGCTTCCAGAAGCGGCGAGTCGTCATTCCCGCGCAAGCGGGAACCCATCGTTTTAGAAAGCTGGGCCCCCGCTTTCGCGGGGGCGACGCTTAGCGCTACTTTTTCAGACCGATCGCCTGCATGAGCCGCGCGATCGCGGCATCTTCGCGCGCAATCAGCGCGGCGAATTCCGCCGCCGGCATGTACGCCGGGCGCACGCCGAGCCGCTCGGCTGCCTGCTGAAATGCCGGCGTCGCCACCGTTGAGCGAATCGCGCCCTCCAGTTGCACAATCACTGCCGGCGGCGTGCCGTGCGGCACGGCGATGCCGCGCCAGGCTTCGAGCGCGACATCGATCCCTTGCTCGCGTGCGGTGGGCACGTCCCCGAGCGCCGGGTCCCGCGCCGGGATGAGCGCGGCGATGAGGCGCACCTGGCCCTGCTTCACTGGTCCGGCGAGCGCCGCCGGCAACTGCACGAGCGCATCCACATGACCGCCGACGAGGCTCGGCACGACCTGCGCCGCGGCGAACGGCACCTCGGTCACTTCAGCGCCCGCGGTCTGGAAGAGCGCGACCAGGCACAAGTGCGTATGGCTGCCGATGCCCGAATGGCCGACG
>DASQIG010000296.1:0-9062 GCA_035631735.1 Burkholderiales bacterium
GGGTCGCGGACCGCGCTGCTTATCTTTGCAAGGCAGACCGGCTGAGCGGGATGGTCGGCGAGTTTCCCGAGCTCCAGGGAGTGATGGGCCGCTACTACGCGCGGCACGACGGTGAAGACGCCGTGGTGGCGGACGCGATTGCCGAGCACTACCTGCCAAGCTTCGCCGGCGACCGCCTGCCGCAACATCCGATCGGCGCCGCTCTCGCCCTGGCGGACAAGCTGGAAGCGCTCGCCGGTTTTTTCAGCATCGGACAGACGCCCACGGGAGAGCGCGATCCCTTCGGCTTGCGCCGGGCGGCGCTCGGCGTCATCCGTATCCTGGTGGAACGCAATCTCGGGCTTGCGCTCGAGGAGCTGCTGGCGGCGGCGCTCGCGCCCTTTGCGCACGCGAAGCCCACAGTTATCGACGAGCTGCAGAGCTTCATCTACGAGCGAGCGCGCGGCTACTTTCGCGATCGCGGCTATTCGGCGAACGAAGTGGAAGCGGTGCTGTGCCTGGCGCCGGCACGGCTCGATCTCATCCCGAGGCAGCTCGAGGCGGTGCGCGCCTTTGCCACGCTGCCCGAGGCGGAAAGCCTGGCCGCGGCGAACAAGCGGATCGGCAATATCCTGAAGCAGGCGGGCACCGTGCCCGCCGGATTCGACATCGGCATGATGGTGCTGCCGGAGGAAAGGAACCTCGCGAGCACGTTCGGGCGGCTCGAGCCGGACGTCGACCGCGCGTTCCGCGCGCTCGACTACACCGCAGCGCTCAAGGCGCTCGCCAGCCTCAAGACGCCGGTGGATGCGTTCTTCGACAAGGTGATGGTGATGGACCAGGACCCGCGCGTGCGCGCCAATCGCATCGGCTTTCTCGGTAAGCTGCACGGCACCATGAACCGCATCGCCGATCTCTCGAAGCTTGCGACATGAAGCTCGTCATTCTCGACCGCGACGGCACGATCAACCACGACAGCGACCACTACATCAAGTCGCCCGAAGAATGGCGGCCGCTCAGGGGCAGTTTGGAGGCGATCGCGCGCCTTACGCAGGCCGGCTACCGCATCGTCGTCGCCACCAACCAGTCCGGGATCGCGCGCGGGCTCTTTTCGACCCGCACGCTCTTCGAGATCCACGACGCGCTGCAGCGTGCGGCGGTCCAGGCCGGAGGGCGCGTCGATGCGTTCTTCTTCTGCCCGCACGCGGCGGACGCCGCCTGCCAGTGCCGCAAACCGCAGCCCGGGATGCTGCTCGAGGTGGCGCGGCGCTTCAACATCGCGCTGAAGGACACGTACATGGTGGGCGACGCGCTGCGCGACGTGCAAGCGGCCGCGGCCGCCGGCGCGCGCCCGGTGCTCGTCCTTACCGGCAAGGGGCAGAAGACGCAAGCCGAAGGCAACCTCCCGCCAGGCACGCAGGTATTTCAGGATCTCGCCGCGTTCGCCGAACACCTGGCTCCATGACGGGGCTCCGCTCGGGCCTCTTTGCGCTCGCGCAGATCCTCGTCACGCCGCCCTATGCGCTCATCGCCCTCGCCACGTTTCCGCTGCCGCGCATGTGGCGCTATCGCATCATCTCCGGCTGGTCGCGGCTCAACGTCTGGCTCGCGCGCGCGATCCTCGGCATCGACTGGCGCGTCGAGGGACGCGAGCATCTCCCAGATCGGCCGGCCGTCATCCTGGCGAAGCACCAGTCGGCGTGGGAGACGATGGCCTTCCAGGTCATCTTTCCGCCGCAGGTGCATGTGCTCAAGCGCGAGCTCCTGTGGATCCCGTTTTTCGGCTGGGGGCTCGCACTGATGAGCCCGATCGCCATTGACCGCTCGCGCGGCGTGGCGGCGCTGCGCGCCATCGCGCGCCGCGGGCGCGAGCGCCTGGCGCAGGGCTTCTGGGTCGTTATCTTTCCCGAGGGCACACGGGTGCGTCCCGGCGAGCGGCGCGCGTACCAGCTCGGCGGTGCCTGGCTCGCCACGGCAAGCGGCGCCCCGGTGGTGCCCGTCGCGCACAACGCGGGCCTTTTCTGGCCGCGCAACGCTTTCCTCAAGCGTCCGGGGACGATCACGGTGCGCATCGGACCCCGCATCGACGCGGCCAATCGCGATGCGAAGGCGGTCAACCGACTGGCGGAAGCATGGATCGAGGAACAACAGAAGGCGCTTTGCTGATCGAGCTCGGCGGCCGGCTCATCGAATACCGCTTCGCGCGGCGGCGCCGGCGCACGCTGGCGATCACGGTGGACGCGGCGGGCCTCAAGGTCTCGGCACCGCTGCGCGCCCCGTGGCGGGAGATCGAGGCGTTTCTGCGCGACAAGCAGCGCTGGATCCTCGGCAAGCTCGAGGCGTGGTCTCGCGTGCCGCGCGCGCCGGTGCTCCGCGGCGTGAGCGGCGAGACGTTGCCGCTCTTCGGCACCCCGGCTACGCTCGAAGTGCGCCCGGGGCGCCGGCGCGTGGAGCAGCACGACAGACGGCTCGTGGTGCACGCCGGCACGCGCCCGCTGGACGTGCTCGTCACCTGGCTCAAGCACCGTGCGCTCGAAGCGCTTGCGCCGCGCACCGGCCACTACGCCGCCGTGCTGGGCGTGCCGTCGCCCCGCGTCGCGCTCTCGAACGCGCGCACGCAGTGGGGCGTGTGCACGGAAGGCGGCACCATCCGGCTCTCCTGGCGCCTGGTGCACGTCGAGCCGCGGCTCGCCGATTACGTGGTGGCGCACGAAGTCGCGCACCTCGTCGAGATGAACCATTCGCGCCGCTTCTGGAGCCTGCTCGCGCGGCTCTACCCCGGCTGGCGCGAAGCGCGCGAGCGCCTCGAGCTCGCCGCCGCTACGCTTCCCGTCATGAAAGGCAGCCGATGAGACTCTTGCACACCATGCTGCGCGTCGGAAACATGGAGCGCTCGGTCAAGTTCTACACCGAGGTCCTGGGCATGAAGCTCCTGCGGACCACCGACCGGCCCGAGCAGAAATATTCGCTCGCCTTCGTCGGTTACGACGACGAGAAGCGCGCGGCGGTGCTCGAGCTCACCTACAACTATGGCGTCGAGCGCTACGAGCTCGGCGGCGCCTTCGGCCACGTCGCGATCGGCGTGCCCGACGTCAGGCAGGCGTGCGAGCGCGTGCGCAAGAGCGGCGGCAAGGTGACGCGCGAGCCCGGCCCGGTGAAGGGCGGCACCTCGGTGATCGCCTTCGTCGAGGACCCCGACGGCTACAAGATCGAGTTCATCGAGACAGCCTGACGCTTTCCAGGTGGGCGCTGATGCGCGCATAGTCCTGCGGCGACAGGTTCTGCGGGCGCAGGCGCGGGTCCAGGCCGAGCGCTTCATAGTCGCCGGGCGCAAGCGGCAGCGCATTGCGCAATTGCTTGCGCCGCGCCGAGAACGCGCGGCGCAGCATGTCCTCGTCGATCGCGAGCATCGCCGCGAGCGGCACGAGCCGCACCACGGCGGATTCCACCTTGGGCGACGGGCGGAACGCGCCCTTTGAAACGCCAAACAGCTTCTGCATCGCGAAGCGCGCCTGTAACGCCACCGAAAGGCGGCCGTACTCGGCCGTGCCGGGCGCGGCCACCATGCGCTCCACGACCTCGAGCTGCAACATGAAATGCATGTCGCGGACCCGCCCGGCGTATGCCGCCAGGTGGAAAAGCAGCGGGGTGGAAATGTTGTACGGCAGGTTGCCGACGAGCCGCATCCCGCCAGGGAAGCGGCCGAAGTCATATTCGAGCGCGTCGGCGCAGTGCACCGTGAGTCGATAGGGCGGGAAGCGCGCTGCGAGCGCCGCCGCGAGATCGCGGTCCACTTCGATCGCTTCCAGGCGACCGGCGCGCGCCAGGAGCGGCGCGGTGAGCGCGCCTTCGCCGGGACCGATCTCCACCAGAAAATCATTTCGGGAGGGAGAGACGGCGTCCACGATGCGCGCCAGGACGCGCGGGTCGTGCAGGAAGTGCTGCCCGAACCGCTTACGAGGACGATGCGAGCTCGATCGCAAGCTCGAGCGCCTCGCGCAGGCTGCCGGGATCGGCGCGCCCGGTACCCGCGATGTCGAGCGCAGTGCCGTGATCGACCGAGGTGCGCACGAAGGGCAGCCCGAGCGTCACGTTGACGCCGCGGCCGAACGACGCGTACTTCAGCACGGGCAGCCCCTGGTCGTGATACATCGCGAGCACCGCATCGGCGTTCTTCATCCGCTCAGGCACGAAAAGCGTATCGGCGGGGATCGGCCCGCTCGCCTCGATGCCCGCCGCGCGGGCCGCTGCGATGGCGGGCGCGATGACGTCCGCATCCTCGTGGCCGAGGTGGCCCGACTCGCCGCTGTGCGGGTTGAGTCCGGCGACCAGGATGCGCGGGCGCGCGATGCGAAAGCGCCGGCGTAGATCGGCGTCGAGCACGCGCAGCGTCTTGCCGAGCGAAGCGCCGCTGATGGCGCGCGGCACTGCCGCGAGCGGCAGATGGGTGGTGGCGAGCGCCACGCGCAGCCCGCCGCCCACCAGCAGCATGACCACGTGCTCGGCACCGGCACGCTCGGCGAGGTATTCGGTGTGGCCGGTGAAGGCGATGCCGGCGTCGTTGAGCACGCTCTTCTGTACCGGCGCGGTGACCATCGCCGCGTACTCGCCCGACAGGCAGCCCTCGATCGCGCGGTCGAGGACCGCGAGCACGTAGCGCGCATTGGCCGCATCCAGCCTGCCGGGCGTCGCCGGCCGGGCGAGCGGCAGGTGCTCCACGCGCGGCGCGCCGGCGAGCAGCGTGCGATCGCCGATGACCACGAGCTCGGCGGCACGCGTCTCCCGGGCGACACGCACGCAGAGCTCGGGACCGACGCCGGCGGGCTCGCCGGAAGTAAGCGCGATCAGCGGCTCGCCGCCAATCCTATTTCTCGTCAAGTCGAAGCTCGACGTAGGTCTGGTCGCGCAGCTGCCGCAGCCATTCCTGGTAGGCCTCGTCGGCCTTGCGCTCGCGCAGCGCCTGGCGCGCCTGCAGGCGCTTGCGCTCCGGCGAGAGGTCGCTCGAGCGCCGCTCGAGCACCTGGATCAGGTGATAGCCGAACGGCGTGCGCACGGGCGGGCTGATCTCGCCCACTTTGAGCTCCTGGTAGGCGCGCTCGAACTCGGGCACCGTGTCGCCCGGGTAGACCCAGTCGAGCTCGCCGCCGCGCGCCGCGGTGCCGTCATCGGAGTTGGCGCGCGCGAGATCGGCAAAATCGGCGCCGCCGTTGACGATGCGTTCCCGGAAGTCGAGCAGCTTGCGGCGCGCTTCGGCCTCGGAGACCGCCTCGTTGGTACGGATGAGGATGTGGCGCAGGCGCGTCTGCACCACGGGCGCTTCGGCGCCCGCGCCGCGGCGATCGACGAGCTGCACGATATGGAAGCCCGCCGGACTGCGCAGCGGCTCGCTGATGTCGCCGGGGTTCATCTTGACCAGCGCGTCGGCGAACAGCTCGGGGAGCCGCTCGTGGTTGCGCCAGCCGAGCGCGCCGCCTTGCAGCGCGTCGGGCGCGTCCGAGTACGAAGCGGCAACGCGCGCGAAGGGCGCGCCGCCGCGCACCTCGGCCACCGCCTGGTCGGCGCGCTCGCGCGCCTGGCGGATGCGCTCGGGGCTCGCCCCCTCGGGCACGCGCACCAGGATATGGGCGAGGTTGTACTCGCTGCCCTCGTCGGGGCGGTTCTTCAGCTGCTCGAGGAACAGATCCACCTCCGTGTCGCTCACCTGGACGCGGTTCTCGACCTCACGCTCGCGCAGCCGCGACATGATCATCTGCTGGCGCACCTCGTTTCTCCAGGCGTCGAAGCCGACGCCGTCGGCTTCCAGCGCCTTGCGGAAGTCGGCGAGCGTCATGTTGTTCGACTGCGCGATGCGCTCGACCGCGCGGTCGAGCTGCAGCTCGTCGATGCGGATGCCGGTCTCGCGCGCGAGCTGCAGCTGCGCCTTGTCGAGGATCAGCCGCTCGAGCATCTGCCGCTCGAGCACGGCGCGCTCGGGCGCGGGCGTGCCCTGGCGGCGCAGTTGGCGCTCGGCCAGGCCGACCGCCTCGTTCAGCTCCGAGTACGTAACGACGTCCTTGTTCACCACGGCGACGATCCGATCGACCAGCGTGACCGCACGCAGGTTCGTGGCTGCCGCAAGCGCGGCGAGGAGGAGGATGAGCTTTCGCATCTAGAACACCTGTTCGAACGGCAGCCGCGACCGGGCGTTCGGCGGCGCGAGTGCAGGATCGGTGCGGTTGATCACGGAATAACCCGGTATATCCCGTCTCAATAGCTGCAAGGCCTCGGCGGTGCCGACCTGTCCCACGCCGGTGAACTCGAGCTGGAAGATGAACGTCGTCGAGGTCACCTGGGACGCGGCTTGCAGCCGCTGCACGACGAAGCGGAACACCCAGCAGCCCGCGTTGTACTCGGCGCCGGCCAAGCCCTCGAGCAGCCTTTGGTCAAGGAACGAGTAATTGTAGCGTCCGACGGCGTACCAGCCCGCCGCCACCGGCCACTGTCCCGAGAGATCGATCTGGCGCAGGAGATCGCGCTGGAAGCGGTAGCTGGCGTTGAACAGCTTGGCGACCTCCGGCGCATAGCGCATGCCGACGCTGTACTTCTCGACGCGGTGGTCGTAGGGGTTGTATTGGGTGGTGAAGTCGAAGGTGAGGCGTTGTTGCAGCCGGGCGCCGACCGAGGCAAGCACGTCGGACTCTCGCGACGTCCTTAAGGTCGAATCCGGGGTCAGCGCGACCCGCTCGTTGCGGAAATAGAAGCGCTGCCCGAGCGTGCCGCGCAGCAGCTCCTGGCCGTCCGCCTGCAGAAAGCGCGTGGTGAGCGCCAGCGTCGCCTGGTTCGCATCGCCGAAGCGATCGCCGCCGACGAAGCGGTTCTCCGTGAAGAGCTGCGGATAGTTGAAGTCGGCGAGCGCGGTATCGAAGATCGGGATCTGATCCTGGTTGTGATAGGGCACATAGACGTAGAACAGCCGCGGCTCGAGCGTCTGCGTGAGCGAGCGGCTGCCGAACGTCGTGGGCCGCTCAAAGACGAGCCCGCTGTCGAGGCTCGCCCACGGTATGGCCGTGGACGGAGCGGTCGGCTGGCCGGCGGCCGACTGGTCGAGCTGATAGCCGGCATAGCGCAGGCCGGTCTTCGGCGTCACGAACCAGCCGGGCGCGAGGCGCGGCATGCTGAGCACCGGATTGACGCTGGTGCGCGAGCCCTCGACCAGCGTCGGGTGCACAAAGCGCACGTACTCGCCGGGCAGGTTCGTATCGAAGCGCCCGGCGAGGTCGTTGTAGGCCGCCGCCGCGCTGATCTGCGGCACCCGATGGTACGGCGGCACGATCGGCGCGAGCGGATCCTGCAGCGTCTGGAATTTCTGCACGCGCAGTTGCGTGATGTAGCTCCCGGCCCCCGGGAGAGCGCCGGTACGCGTGACGTAGGCGTCCTGCGGCAGGTTGCCGACCGAGACCTGCTTCACCTGGCTCGCGAGGTCGACGAAATAGCGGTCGTCCGAGACCCTGTTGTAATCGACGTTGCCCGTCAGACCGGGGCTGAAGGTTTGCACGTGCTGCCACGAGAGGCCCTTGCGCGCGGCTCCGAACACCGGATCGTTCGGCAGATATTCGTAGCGGAATTCACCCGCGTACGGGCGCTCGAGATAGCGCACGTCACTCTTCAGCTGGAAGCCGCGCCGCGCCATCCAGACCGGCGTGAAGGTGGCATCGCGCTCCGGCGCGATGTTCCAGTAATACGGAATGCCGAACTCGAGACCGCGCGTGGTGGTCTGCGAGTAGTACGGGGTGAGAAGACCGCTGCGGCGCCGGTTCTCGAGCGGAAACGTCGCGTAGGGGGCGGCGAGGATGGTGTGGCCGAAGAAGCGCACGCGCGGCTGGTTCGCTTTGCCCTCGTCGGCGTTGTAGTCGAGCTCGAGCTGGCTCGCCTCGAGAAACCAGTCGTCCTGCCCGGGCTGGCAGGTCGTGAAGCGCGCGTTGAGGAAGCGGTAGTGGCTGGGACCGAGAAACTCCATGCGCTCAGCGGTGCCGCGCGCCGGCCGCTCGCGCTGCAGGAGGAACCCCGGGCGGTCGAACGTGCCGGTGTCCTCGAGCGTGTTGTACTCGAGCGTCGGCCCGAAGAAGCGGTCGACGCCGCTTTGCAGCCGCACGCCGCCCGTGCCCTCGAGCTCGCCGAACTCGCGGTTGTAGCGCAGGAACTCGCCGAACGCGCTCACCTCGCCGCGGCGGATCTCGGCCGCGCCGCGCGCGCTCACCTCGAGGTCGCTCACGCCCTCGATCTTCTGCGCATCGATGGTGGTCGATTCCGACTGCTGCCCGAGCGCGCTTCCCGCAGCGGCCAGCGCAATCGCCAGCGTCGCGAGGCGGGATGACATCGGCGGCTGGAGCGCTCTTGGTCGGATGTTAGAATTTTCAATCATACACGCCGATGATCGCCGCTCGCGCCTCGAGCGCTGGCTATACGAGGTACTGCGAGCCGAGCTGCGCGGTGCGCGCTTCGTGCTCACGCCGGCATCCGAAGACGCGAGCTTCCGCCGCTATTTCCGCGCCACGCTCGACGACGGCCGCAGCTACGTCATCATGGATGCGCCGCCCGAGAAGGAGGACTGCCGGCCGTTCCTGCACGTCGCGCGGCTGCTGCATGATGCCGGCGTGCACGCGCCGGAAGTGCACGCGGCAGATCTGGCAGCCGGCTTCCTGCTGCTTTCCGACCTCGGCACGCGTACCTATCTCGCGGAGCTCAACGCCCGCAACGCCGACGGACTGATGCGCGATGCGACCGATGCGCTGGTGCGCTGGCAGCTCGCCACGCGCCCCGATCAGCTGCCGCCCTACGACGAAGCGCTTCTGCGGCGCGAGATGAACCTCTTTCCCGAGTGGTACGTCGGCCGCCACCGCGGCATGACGCTCGGCTCCCCACAAGCGCAAGCGTTGGAAGGCATATTCGCTACGCTCGTTCGCAGCGCGCTCGCGCAGCCCGCGGTGTACGTGCATCGCGACTACATGCCGCGCAATCTGATGCTGACCGAGCCCAATCCCGGCGTGCTCGACTTCCAGGACGCGGTGATCGGGCCGATCACCTACGACATGGTCTCGCTCGCG
>DASQIG010000297.1:0-4630 GCA_035631735.1 Burkholderiales bacterium
CGCCGTTTCCGGGGCCGTGATCGAATGCACTTCGCCCGCCGGTGCGGCCCCAGGCGCCGCCGCCGGCGCCCCGCCTGCCGTCCCGAATCCGCCGGCGATGACGGCTACGAAGTTGCGGTTCATCGCGCGGCACATGATGTAGGAGAGGATCGCGCCGCTCGAGCCGACCAGCGCGCCGGTGACGATCAGCAGATCGTTGTTCAGCATGAAGCCGGTCGCGGCCGCCGCCCATCCCGAGTAGCTGTTCAGCATCGACACCACCACCGGCATGTCGGCGCCGCCGATCGCCATCACCATGTGCACGCCGAAGAGGAGCGCGATCACCGTCATGATGACGAGCGGCGTCATGCCCTCGGCCACCGACTGCGTGTGGATGAACCAGCCGCCGCTGTAGATCACCACCAGCAACCCGGTGAGGTTGATCCAGTGGCGAGCCGGAATCAGCACCGGCTTGCCGGTGATCCTGGCCGAGAGCTTGCCGAAGGCGATCAGCGATCCGGAGAAGGTCACGGCGCCGATCAGCATGCCGATGTAGATCTCGAGCTCATGGATGGTCTTCTCCGCGCCCTGGAAATGCGCGGTCGCCGCCGGATCGATGTAGTTCGCGTAGCCGATCAGCACCGCCGCGAGGCCGACGAGGCTGTGCATCAGCGCGACCAGCTCCGGCATCTGCGTCATCTTCACGACGCGCGCCGCGTACAGGCCGAGCGCCGCGCCGACCGCCATCGCACCGACGATCCACGGCAGGCCGGCATTCGTGACCCGCGGGCCGAAGACGGTTGCCAGCACGGCGATCGCCATGCCGATCATCCCGTAGACGTTGCCGCGGCGCGAGCTCTCGGGGTTGGACAGGCCGCCCAGGCTCAGGATGAAGAGAATGATGGCGCCGATGTAGGCGACCGTCGACAGCGTCGCCGGCATCATTTGCGGAACATCTGCAGCATGCGCTGCGTCACCGAGAAGCCGCCGAACATGTTGATCGCGACGAGCGCGATGCTCACCACCGCGAGTGCGATGATCCATGTGGTCTGGCGTGCGCCCGTCTCTGCCACCGGCGGCGCGACCTGCACCAGCGCGCCGATGGTGATGATGCTGCTGATGGCGTTCGTCACGCTCATGAGCGGCGTGTGCAGCGCCGGCGTCACGTTCCAGATCACCATGTAGCCGACGAAGCAGGCGAGCACGAACACGGTGAAATGCTCGAGGAACGTCGCCGGCGCATATGCGCCGATCAGCCCGAAGAGCAGCGCGGCGGCCAGGAACACGATCGCCGTGGCGCGTGCCGAGGCGGGCGCCGCCGCCGCGCCATGCCCCGCCGCCTTCGCTGGCGCAGCCGGCGGCTTGGCCGCCGCGCTTTTGGCAGAGGCGGGCGGCGCGGCCGAGAGCTTGGGCGGCGGTGGCGGCCAGGTGATCTTGCCGTCCTTGATGACGGTCGTGCCGCGGATCACCTCGTCGTCCAGGTTGACGTTGATGCGCCCATCCTTCTGCTTGCACAGCTCTTCGGTGAGCCGCAGCAGGTTGGTCGCATAGAGCGTGCTCGACTGCCTGGCGAGCCGGCTCGGCAGATCCGTGTAGCCGATGATGGTGACGCCGTGCCGCACCGCTACCTCGCCCGGCACGGTGAGCTCGCAGTTGCCGCCCTGCTCCGCCGCGAGATCGACGATTACGCTTCCCGGCTTCATCGAGCGCACCATCTCGGCGCTGATCAGCTTGGGCGCCGGCTTCCCCGGAATGAGCGCGGTGGTAATGACGATGTCCGCGTCCTTCGCTTCGCGCGCGAATACCTCGCGCTGCGCGCGCTGGAAGCCCTCGCTCATCAGCTTGGCGTAGCCGCCCACGCCGGTGCCTTCTTCCTGGTAGTCGACGCCGACGAACTCGGCGCCCATCGACTTCACCTGGTCGGCGACCTCGGGGCGCGTGTCGTTCGCGCGCACGATCGCGCCGAGGCCCGAGGCCGTGCCGATCGCCGCCAGCCCGGCGACGCCCGCGCCGATGATGAACACTCTGGCGGGCGGCACCTTGCCCGCGGCGGTGATCTGGCCGGTGAAGAAGCGGCCGAAGTGGTGCGCCGCCTCGATCACCGCGCGATAGCCGGCGATGTTCGCCATCGACGAGAGCGCGTCGAGCTTCTGCGCGCGCGAGATGCGCGGCACGCTGTCCATCGCCAGCACCGTGGCGCGCTTGCTGGCGAGCGCTTCCATCAGGCTCGGGTTCTGCGCCGGCCAGATGAAGCTCACCAGGGCCGCCCCGTCGCGCATCATCGCCAGCTCCGCCGTGCTCGGCGCTCGCACCTTGAAGATGATGTCCGCGGCGGCCCACAGCCGCTCGGCATCGCCGACGATCTCGGCGCCGGCAGCGCGGTAGCTGTCGTCGGCGAAGTTCGCGGCGTCGCCCGCGCCTGACTGCACGGCGACGCGGAAACCGAGCTTCACCAGCCGCTCGACGACCTCCGGCACGCTTGCCACGCGCTTCTCGCCGGGCGCGGTCTCGCGCGGCACGCCGATCAGCTGCGGCATGGGGGCCTTATTGGACGCCGGGGAAACAAGGGAGGCGAAATCATACTTTACATTGGTAATCAGCTCGCGCTGCGAGCGCGGCCCATCCAGGTGAGACGTCGCTCCGCAATTTCAAAGACGCTTTGAACCATCAGCGCCAAGCCCGCGGCCGGGATTGCGCCCGCCAGCAGCGTCACGTTGTCGTTGAGCGCCAGCCCGGAGGCGATGCGCTCGCCGTAGCCGCCGGCACCGATGAAGGCGGCGATCGTCGCGGTGCCGACGTTGATCACCGCGGAAGTCTTGATGCCCGCCAGGATCGAGGGTGCGGCGAGCGGCAGCTCGATGAGCCATATGCGCTCGCGCGCGCGCAGCCCGAGCGCCATGGCCGCCTGGCCCATGCCGCGGCTGATGCCGGTGAGCCCCGCGTGCGTGTTGCGCACGATCGGCAGCAGCGCATAGAGGAAAAGCGCGATCAGCGCCGGAACGGCGCCGATGGTGCCGACCAGCGCGATGAGAAAGGCGAACAGCGCGAGCGACGGGATCGTCTGGATCACGCCCACGACGCCGAGAATCGACTGCGCAGCGCGCGGCAGCTTGGCCGCCGCGATGCCCAGCGGTATGCCGGCGGCGATCGCTGCGGCGAGCGACACGGCGACCAGCACCAGGTGCTCGCGCGTCAGGCGCCAGAAATCGGCGCCGAACAGCGTGGCGAAGAAGGCGCGGCGGTTCTCGATCTGGGCTCCGGCGCCGCCGGTGAAGAGCGCCGCGGCCTGCGCGAAGCTCTTGCCTTCGAGCTCGGCCGCCGCGTTCATGCGGATCATGAGGCGCTGGTCGATGCGGCCTTCGAGCGCCTGCAGCGCGCGCCATTCGCGCGGCAAGCGCCGCGGCGCGTCGAGCCGGTAGAGCAGCACCGCGTCATAGCGCGGGAAGAAATGCCGGTCGTCCTCGAGCACGCGCAGCCGGTAGCGCTCGATCTTGGCATCGGTCGAGTACACATCCATCGCGTCGATGCGCCCGGTGGCGATCGCTTCGTACGCCAGGCCGTGATCGAGACCGACGGGCGCTTGCGGCAGGCGGTAGGCGCGCTGCAGGCCCGGCCAGCCGTCCGCGCGCCCGAGGAACTCCAGCGACAGGCCGAGCCTCAACTCGGGATGCCGCGCGACCTCGCTCAGGCGACGGATGCCGAGCGCCTGCGCGCGCTCCTCGCGCATGGCGAGCGCATAGGTGTCGTTGAAGCCGAGCGGCACGCCCGCGCCAAGGCCGTCGGTGGCCAGCGCGCGGTTCAGTTGTTCCAGGGTCGCGCTGGCCGGGAGCCGGACGATCTCGGCGGCGATGGTGCCGCTGTATTCCGGATAGACATCGATCGCGCCCGCTTTCAGCGCGGCGAGCACGATCCCGGTGTTGCCGAGGCCGGGCTTGTGCTCGCCGCCCGAGACGCGCGCGAGGATCTCGCCGAGGATGTAGGACTCGGTAAAGCGCTTCGAGCCGATGCGCAGCCGCTCCTCGGCCTGCACGGTGCAGGCGGCGAGGACCAGAAAGAGCGCGCCGTAACGGCGCCACTTCATCGCGCGTAGAGGCGATAGTGGCGCCGCCCGCGCTCGCGCGCGCGGGCGCGCGCCGCATCGGCGTTGCGCACCAGCGCGGCGGCGTCGAGCGCATCGGCGGGACAGCGCGAGATGCCCATCGCCGCGTCCAGGTCGAGCGCCGCGAGCAGCCGCTCGGCGGCGATGCGGCATTGCGCCTCGTCGGTGACGTCGGTGAGGATGACGGCGAATTCGGCGGCCCCCCAGCGCGCGAGCGTATCCGCCTTGCGCAGCACCGGCGCCAGGCGGCGCGCCGCCTCGCGCACCGTGTCGTCGGCTACGGTGGCAAAGCCCAGGAGTTCAACCAGGATGAGCGCGATGCCGCTGTCGCGGCGGCTCGCGAGGTGCAGCGCCTGCTTCATCCGGTCGTCGAACAGGCGCCGGTTCGGCAGCTCGGTGAGCGCGTCGTGGTAATCGCTAGGCTGCGGCGCGCTCGACACGCTCGACTTCGACCCGGCAATCGTAGAACGTAGCGCCGCCGCCGAGATCGGTGGTGCGCTGCGAGGTCACGTTGTTGGCGTTGCGCCCGTCGGGCGAATACTTCTTCCACCA
>DASQIG010000298.1:0-10248 GCA_035631735.1 Burkholderiales bacterium
GTCGCGGCTCAACCGGGCCATGCCAGCGCCTGCCGGATGCTCGGAGAAGTCCTGCTCGCCCAATGTCGCACCGACGAAGCGTTCGAGCATTATCGGGTCGCGCGCCGCGGTTGCCCGCAGGACTTCGGCCTCGAATCGGCCGAGCTTTTCGCGCTGTGCGGCTCCGAGCGCATTTCGGAGGCCGATCTTTTTGCCCGGCACGCGGCATTCGGCAAGCGAATCGAACAAGCGCATCCCCCGTGCACGGTGTCTTTTCGCAATGCCAGGGACCCGCAGCGGCGGCTGCGCATCGGCTACCTCTCCGGGGACTTCCGCTACCACGTCGTGACACTCTTCATGCTTCCCGTGCTCGAGCGGCATGACCGATCCGCCTACGAGATCTACTGCTACTCGACGACCGACATGAAGGACGGATACACGCAGCGGGTTTCCGCGCTGGCCGACGTATGGCGCGACGCCGCCGGGCTGTCGAGCGCCCGGCTGACCGAGGCCATCGCCGCCGACGAGATCGATATCCTGGTCGACCTGGCAGGCCATTCCGGCATTGCGCAGCTCGCCACGCTGGCCGAGCGTCCTGCACCCGTTCAGGCCACCTGGCTCGGATACCTGAATACGACCGGGCTGACGCGCATCAACTATCGGATCACCGATCGATTCGCCGACCCGCCCGGAATCACGGATCGCTACCACACCGAGGCATTGATCCGGCTGCCGCACAGCCAGTGGTGCTACCGGCCGTTCCTTTCGCCGCCGGTCGCGGCCACGCCAGCTTGCGCGAAAAAAGGCTTTGTTACCTTCGGCGCATTCCACCAGTCCAACAAGATGTCGCCGGTGGCGCGTCGGCTCTGGGCACAGGTTCTGGCGGCAGTGCCCAATTCGCGCCTCATCATTGTCGGCGTACCGCGAGGCCGCGCGGAGGATGACTTGCGGCGCGACATGGTCGGGGCAGGAACCGCCCGCGAGCGCATCACCACCGTGCCCTACCGGTCACTGGAGGATTATCTCCGCGGCTTCGAGGACGTGGACATTGCGCTCGACACGCTGCCCTACAGTGGCGGCACGACGACCTGTGACGCGCTCTGGATGGGCGTGCCGGTCATCACCGCCCCGGGTTCGCGGTCCGTTTCACGAAGCGCCGCCAGCGTACTGAGCGCCGTCGGGCTTTCCGACTGGATCGCCACCGACGCCGGGGATTACGTGCGCCGCGCAGCGCGATTCGCGGGCGAGCGCGAGCTTCTGGCAGCGCTGCGCGGCTCACTGCGCGAGCGCATGCGCGTATCACCGCTGATGAATGAGGAACGGTTCACCCGCGACCTGGAGCACGCCTATCGGCAGATGTGGCGCCAGTGGTGCGAAGGCTCCGATGGCGGCCGCTGATCCTGCCGAGGACCTCATCGCCGAAGGCAATCGCGCCGAGGATGCCGGTGATCTCGTACGCGCCTGCGAGCTCTATCGGCGGGCCGTCAGCCTGGCACCACGCCTTGCGAAGGCACATCTCAACCTCGGCGTCGGGCTCGAGGCAAGCGGAGATCCGGCCGGCGCGCTAGCCTCGTACGAGAAAGCGCTCGCGATTGACCCGGCGAGCCCGGCCGCGAACTACAACCTCGGCAAGCTGCTCTACACGCGAGGCGCGTACCGCGAGGCGGAGGAACGGCTCAGGCAGGCACTCGAAAGCCGCACCCAGTTTCCCGAAGCCCGCATCGTCCGCGGTTACGTCCTGCTTGCGTTAGGCGAACTGGAACCGGCGGCCAACGAGCTCGAAACGGGGCTAGCGCAGCGACCGCACGACGAGGCCGCGCGTGCCGTGCTGTCGCAGGCGCTTTTCAACCTGGCGGAAATGCGCGCAGCGGGCGGGGACCTCCCAAGGTCGCTGGAAATCTATCGGCGGCTGCTAGCGCGCTTGCCCGGTCATGCAGCAGCGCTTTGCAACGTCGGCACGATCATGAAATCGCTCAGCCGGGTCGCCGAGGCGCTCGACTACTATCGTAAGGCGATAGCGGCCGATCCGCAGTCCTTCGAGGGTCACTACAACCTCGCTATTACCCAGCGCGAGCAGGGTCACACCGAGGAAGCGCTCGCCGCATTCCGGCGCGCGATCGAGCTGCGTCCCTCGATGGCGGACGCCCATTTCGCTCTGGGTAACGCCCTGCGCGTGCTCGACCGCAAGGCCGAGGCGCTCGCGGCATTCGAGCGCGCGCTGGCGCTCGACCCGGACCACGTGAAAGCGCGCTGGTCGCGCGCCATTGCGCAGCTGCCCGCGGTGTACGCGCCAGGCGAGGATCCGCAAGCTTTCAGAAGGCAATTCGCGGTTGATCTCGCCGAGCTGGAGGCCTGGTTCGACGAGCGACGCACGCCGACTGGCGTCGCGGGCGTCGGCGCGGACCAGCCGTTCGAGCTCGCTTACCAGGAGGAAAACAACCGCCCGCTGCTCGAGCGCTATGGCGCGCTGTGCACGCGGCTGATGGGCTACTGGCAGCAGCACGAGCAGGTGCCGGCGCCGATCGCGCGCCGGCACAGGCCACTGCGCGTCGGCTTCGTGTCAGCCCACCTGCGCTACCACTCCGTCTGGAGTGCCATTACCAAGGGCTGGTTCCAGGGACTCGATCCCGAGCGCTTCACGCTGAGCGCCTTCCATGTCGGGACAGACGAGGACCAGGAAACCGCGTTCGCCAAATCGCGCGCTGCGCACTTCGAGCGCGGCCCGAAGGACTTGCGCCAGTGGGTCGACGCCATCCGCACGCAGGAACCCGACGTGCTGATCTACCCCGAGATCGGGATGGATCCGATGACGCTGCGCCTCGCGAGCCTGCGTCTCGCGCCGGTCCAGGCGGCGAGCTGGGGACACCCCGAAACGAGCGGCCTGCCGAGCATCGATTACTACCTGTCGGCCGAGGACCTCGAGCCGGAAGGTGCGCAGGTGCATTACACCGAGCGCCTGGTCGCGCTGCCGCACTTGGGTTGTCATTTCGAGCCGTTCAATATGACGCCCGTCCCGGCCGATCCGGGGCGCGCGGGCATCGACCCGCGGCAGGCGCTTCTCGTCTGTCCCGGCGTTCCGGTCAAGTACGCGCCGCAGCACGACTGGGTATTTCCGGAAATCGCGCACCGCCTGGGTCGCTGCCGATTCATCTTCTTCGCGCACTGGAATCGCATCCTGTCTGACCGGCTGGTGCGGCGCCTGCAGGCGGCCTTCACGGCGCGCGGGCTGAGCTACGAGCGGTTCGTCACTATCATCCCGTGGCAGACGCCGGCCGGCTTCCTCGGCTGGCTGCGTTGTGCCGACGTGTTTCTCGACACAATCGGCTTTTCGGGCTTCAACACCGCGCTGCAAGCCGTCGAGTCAGGCCTGCCCATCGTCACGCGCGACGGCCGCTTCCTGCGCGGGCGGCTGGCGGGCGGCATCCTCAAGCGGCTCGGGCTGCACGAGCTCGTCGTGCCGACCGAGCAGGCCTATGTCGATCTGGCCGTGAGGCTTGCTGAGGACTCTGCGCACCGTCAGGCGGTGGCGGCGCGCATCGCGGGCAGCCGCGCGGCGCTATACCAAGACCGCGCGCCGGTTCGAGCGCTCGAGGATTTCCTGGTGCGGGCCGCTCAGGGCGCGTAGCCCGGACTGCGCGACGGGTAGCCTCGGACCCTCTAATCGGGGTCTTGGCCCGGCCTGCGCTTGCCGCCCACCGAGGCGCTGGCGAGCACGTGCGAGCGCCACTCACCGGCAAGCGACGCCGGCACGCGATCGATGGCGTTGAAGCGCTCGCCGGCATCGGCGGCGATATCGAATGCGTATTCCGCACCGCTTCGCATATCGAACCAATACTTCCATAGCTTGTGCGGATCGCGCAGGTCGAACAGACCAATCTCCCAGCGCTCCTGGAACTCCACGAACGGCGCTGTGGCCGCTTGCTGCAGTGCCCTGCCCTGCCATGTCCGGGGGAGCGGCAGGCCCAACTCGGCGAGCAGCGTGGGCGCGATGTCGACTTGCGACGCGAGGCGGCCGCCGTCGATACGCCCGCTCGGCCGGTAGCCGTACGCAAGCAGCACGAGCGGAACGCGCAGGACTTCTTCGCGCACGCTATTGGCGTGCTGGAAGAACCCATGCTCGCCCAGCGCCTCGCCGTGATCCGCGGTGATCGCGACGAGCGCCTCGTGCAGGTATCCCTTGCGAGCCAGAGTGTCGAGGATGGCGCCGATCATGGCATCGGCTTGCCGCACGCCGTTGTCGTAAAAGTTCACCGCGCTCGCTTCGACATCGTCGCCCGCCTCCTGCATATGCAACGCATAGTTTCTCGCCGGCGTGTAGCGCACCGTTTTGGGATCGCGCGCACCGAGGCTATGCGCCGACATCAGGTGAAATTGCATCATTACCGGATTGCCATCCCATTCAGCGAAGCCGGCGAGCCGCTGCAGCACCAGGCGGTCATCGTTCATATAGCTTATCTGCCCTGCGGCGCGGGCATCGAAATAGCTGTCGACTTCGCCATACGCCTGCTTCAGCCCATAAAACAGCGTGTGGTCTCCGGCAAGCAGCATGTGGACCCTGTAGCCGTGGCGGCGCAGCACTTCCTGCAGCGTGAACGGCCGATCGGAAAACTGATGCACGAATTGCGAGGTGGCAATGGCGAGAAGACCGCACATCGAGCTCGCGCAGACGGCGCGCACCGCCGGCGCGAACCGCAACTTGCCTGCGCGCTGCAGCGCCTGCAGCTGCGGGGTGGTATCGCGACCATATCCGTAAATCCCCATATGGTCGGCGCGCAGGGCATCGACGACGATGAGAATGACGTTGCGTCGCTGCGCTCCGGCGGCCGGACGGTACGCGCGCCGCGCGGCATCCTGCTCCGCATCGCGGCGCGCGGCGGCGAGGAGATCGACGGCATGGCCGTTGACGTCGCGGGCGGCGAGCAGGGGATTCAGCGTCACGCTTATCGGCTCGTATTCCGTCGCAGGCGGGCCGGCAAGAAAGCGATAGAGCTCAAGTCCGCATGCCAGCGTGCCGGCGAAAACCGTCAGCGCCACGAGGGGCGCGCGTAAGGCGCGCGCCGCGAGCGGCGCCCAGTCAAAGCGGCCGAGATAGAGCCACGCCGCGGCGAAGACCAGCATCAGCGCGGCGGCGAGCGCCGCGCCGGCTGGCAGCAGCGCAATGCCGAGCGCCTCGGCGAACTTGGGCAGCTCGGCTCCGTAGGCGACGATCAGGTCGAGGGAGACGACGCGTCCCCAGGCTTGCAAGCCGATCAGCACCAACGCGTAATAGGCAATCAGCGAGGCCAGCAACAGCGCGCCAAGCGCCGCGCCTGCGATCCGTGCAGCGCGCGCGCCGAGCAAAGCGGCCAGGGCGATACGCACGATCCACCAACCGACGAGCGGAACCGCGACGATCCTGAGGTGCGGCGCGACGCTCGCCATCGGCGCGAGCTCGCGGCCGACGTATAGCACGAGAAACACGGCAGGGGCGGCATACCAGGCCGCTACGTCGAGCGCGAGCCGGCGCAGCACCACTAGGGTTGGTAGCCGGGGATCTTCGATTCGTCCACTTCGTCGATCTGCTCCTGGTCGAGGAACATCTCGGCGTAGCGTCGGTAGACCTTGCGGCGCACGAAGACGTCGAACAGATCCGGGTCGATGTGGCCGTTCAGCTTGAACTTGCCCAGGATCTCGAGCGACTCGGAGAGCGTCTTGCCTTTCTTGTACGGCCGGTCCTTTGCGGTGAGCGCCTCGAAGATGTCGGCGATGCCCATGCAGCGCGCCTGCACCGACATCTGCTCGCGAGTCAGGCCGCGCGGATAGCCCTTGCCGTCCATCCTCTCGTGGTGGCCGCCCGCGTACTCCGGCACGTTGGTGAGGTGCTTGGGCCAGGGCAGCGCCTCCAGCATCCTGATGGTGGCGATGATGTGGTGATTGATGATCTTTCGCTCTTCCTCGGTGAGCGTGCCGGCGCGGATGGTGAGGTTCTTCACCTCGTCCGCCGTGAGAAAGTCCGCCTCGTGCCCCGAGACGTCGCGCCAGCGGTGGCGCGCGATGCGCTTGACGTGCTCGATGTCCTCGTCGCGCATGCGCTCGCTGCCGATGTTGCAGGCATGCAAGAACTTGCGGTCCTCGTCGAGGCGGCGTAGCTGCTCGCGCAGGCGCACCTCCTCCTCGGACACGTCCATGCGGCTCATGCTGGCGCGGCGCTTGAGCGACTCGATCTCGAGGTCGCGCTTGAGCACCTCGAAGCGCGTGTCGATCAGCTGCACGCGGTCGAAGATGGTCTCGAGCTTGGTCGCCTTGTCCACCACGTGCACCGGCGTCGTCACCTTGCCGCAGTCGTGCAGCAGGCCCGCGATCTTGAGCTCGTAGCGGTCCTTGTCGGTCATGCGGAACTCGGCGAGCGGACCCTCGCTCGTCTCGTTCACCGCCTCGGCGAGCATCATGGTGAGCACCGGCACACGCTGGCAGTGGCCGCCCGTGTAGGGTGATTTCTCGTCGATCGCGCCGTTGATCAGGCTGATGAACGACTCGAACAGGCTCTCGAGCTGGTTGATCAGCATGCGGTTGCTGAGCGCGACCGCCGCCTGCGAGGCGAGCGATTCGGCGAGGCGCTGGTCGGAGGCCGAGAACGCCACGATCTCGCCGGAGCCGGGATCCTGCGCATTGATCAGCTGCAGCACGCCGATCGTCTCGCCCTCGTGGTTCCTCATCGGCACGGTGAGGAAGGACTTCGAGCGGTAGCCGGTCTTTGCGTCGAAGGCGCGCGTGCCGGTGAAATCGAAGCCCTCGGCGGTGTAGGCATCGGCGATGTTGATGGTCTTGCCGGTAAGCGCGGCCTGCGCCGCGACCATGCTCTGGTTCGGTTTGCCGTCCTTGTAGAGCTGGATCGGATAGAACGGCACCGGGTTGCCGGTCGTGCCGCCAAGGTAGTACTTGAGGGAGCTGGTGCGAACGATCTCGAAGCGCAGGCTCTTCTCCTCCGTCAGCCGGTAGAGCGTGCCGCCGTCGGCGCGCGTGATGGTCTTGGCAGCGGTTAGGATCGCCTCCAGCAGCCGGTCGATGTCGCGCTCCGCCGAGAGCGAGGCGCCAATGGCATTCAGCTGATCCAGGCGCTGAACCAGATCGTCGGCGGCGGTGGCCGCGGCGCCCGTCGGAAAGCGCAAGCCCTGCGTGGTGTCGATCATGCTTGCGCCCATGGCCCGGTTACTTAATGCACACCGAGCGTACTTCTTTGATGTGCGTGATGCCGGCGAGGCACTTCTCCAGGCCGTCCTGCTTGAGGGTGCGCATGCCGTCGTCGAGACACTGCGCGAGCATCTCGGCGACGCGTGCGTGCTCCTGGATCAGCTTCTTCAGCCGGTCGGTGGCGATCAGGAGCTCGTGCAGGCCGCAGCGGCCCTTGAAGCCCGAGCCGCCGCACTTGTCGCAGCCGACGGGCTTGTAGAAGCTGAGCTGGCCCCGGTCGTTGCCGTAGGTCCGGACCCAGTCCTTGTACACCGCCTCCATCGAGCCCTTCGGGTCGGCCTTGAAGCGCGGCGTGTTCATCAGCTCCTCGCAGTACTCGCGCAGGAACGCCGTCAGTTCTGCCGACTCGGGCGTATAGGTCTGCTTGCACGAGCACAAGCGCTTCGCCAGGCGCTGCGCCAGGATGCCGAGCAGCGCGTCGGAGAAGTTGAACGGGTCCATGCCCATGTCGAGGAGCCGGATGATGGATTCCGGCGCCGAGTTCGTGTGCAGCGTGGCGAATACCAGGTGGCCGGTGAGCGAGGCTTCGATGCCCGTGGAGGTGGTCTCCTTGTCGCGCATCTCGCCGACCATGATGATGTCCGGGTCGGCGCGCAGGAATGCCTTCATCACCACCGCGAAATCCAGGCCCGCCTTGCGGTTGACCTGTACCTGGCGCAAGCCTTTCTGCGTGATCTCGACCGGGTCTTCGGCGGTCCAGATCTTGGTGTCGGGCGTGTTGAGGAACTTGAGCACCGAATGCAGCGTGGTGGTCTTGCCCGAGCCGGTCGGCCCGCAGACGAAGAACAGGCCATACGGCTTGGAGACGGTGGCCTGCAGCTTCTCCAGGTTGGTGTGCGAGAAGCCCATCTTGTCGAGCGGGATCGGCTCGCCCGCGGCGAGGATACGCATGACGATGTCCTCGACGCCGCCGGCCGTCGGGATGGTGGCGACGCGCAGCTCGACGTCGAGCGGGCCGAACTTCTTGAACTTGATTTTCCCGTCCTGCGGCTTCCTCTTCTCGGAGATGTCGAGGTCGCACATGATCTTGATGCGCGCCGCGATCGCCGCGCGGTAGCTCGCCGGCACCTCGATGTAAGGCCCGAGCGCGCCGTCCTTGCGGAAGCGGATCTCGGTCTTTGCTTTCCCCGGATAGGGCTCGATATGAATGTCGGAGGCGCCCTGGTTGTAGGCGTCGACGATGACCTTGTTCACCAGCTTCACCAGCTCGTTGTCCGCGGCCCCCGAGACCTCGTCGGCCGCGCCGGTCGCCTCTCCCTCCACGACGGCATCGTCGCCCATGGCGCCGAGCAGGTCCTCGACATTGCCGAGGTCGGCAGCGGCGGACTCCTGGCCGTAAAACTGGTTGAGCGTTTCCCTGAACTCCTTCTGCGTCGTCACGCGGTAGCTGAGGCGCGACTTTGGAAAGACATTCGAGGCGATGCGCGAGGAGCGGATGCGCTCGGGGTCGAGGCACAGCACCACAATGCCTTCCTTCGCTTCGTCGATCGGCACCCACAGGTTGCCCTCGACGTACTCGCGCTTCAGGTTCTTCAGCAGCTCGCCGGGCTTAACGCGGTCGGACTTGAAGGGCTCGTAGGGCACGCCGAAGAACTTGGAGAGCGCCTGCCCGATCGCCGGGATCTTGACCTGGAACTCTTCGGTCAGCACCTGCTCGATGTCGATCGCCTTCTTCCTCGCCTGGCGCGCGGCAAGCTCGAACTCGCCCGCCGAGAGCACGGCGTCCGCGATCAGGTAGTCGTATTTGGTCTTCGCAAGCTGCGGCTTCTGGCGCTGCCTGAAGGCGATGGCGAGGGTCTGCGACAGCTCGCTCACGCCTTCCTCGGCGAGCGCGCCGAACGGCACGCCCGCCTTGTTGTTGATGATCTGGATGACGCCGATCAGCTCGTTCGAGCCGCCTTCGACGATGGGGGCCACCAGCTGCTGCTTGGTGCGGTAGCCGGTGCGTTTGTCGACTTCCTGCAGGAAGCGCAGGTTCGCATTGATGCCGCGCAGCTCCCCTTCGTCGTAGCAGTCCCTGATGTTGATGGTCTTCTTGGCGAGCGCCACATAGCCGGCGATCGAGTGCTCGGCGATGGGCAGCTTCAGGTCCTTGAACGAGTTGAGGCCGGTCTTCACCTTGGAGACGATCGCCTGCTTGTCCTCGCTCACCGAGTAAATGGTGAGCCGGTCGGCGTTGAACAGCGCGCACACGTCCGCACTCACCTAGAGCATGATCTCGTCGATGTTGTTGGTGGCGTGGATCTTGTTGGTGACCGCCTGCAGCTGCTTCTGGAACGCCAGGCGTGCCGCGACGTCCGTCTGCGCCGCCGCCGGCTGATGCAGTACTGCACTCATGCTTTGGCCTCCCTGCTTGCCCTGGCATTCATGATAGCGTCAGAACCCCTGATTCACCAAAGCTTTTTGCCCGTAGAGGCGCCTCACGGGCGCCGTTCGGCGGCCTGCTTCAGGCCGCCTTCAAGCAGCCACACGCGAAAACCCCGCTGCGCGAAGAGAAAGGCCGCAGCGGCGCTGCGCCGGCCGCTCTGGCAATAAGCCACATATTCGCGCGAGCGATCGAGCACGGCGAACATATTGCGCACTTCGGCAAGCGGCACGTTGATCGCGCCGGGCAACTTGTCGTGCTGGTATTCCGACGGATAACGCACGTCGAGCCACAGCGCGCCGCTGCCCACCCTCTGTACCGCCTCGTGGAAGGTGAGTCGCCGCAGCAGCGGTTCGCGCAGCAGCTCGTTGAAGTCGTGGCGCCGTACCCGCAACAGCTCACCCGCGCCGAGCGCGAGCACGGTCGCGTTTCTCTTCGCTTCGGAGACGAGCGCTTCCTCGCCGAAGGCGTCGCCGCTTTTCAGCTCCGCCAGCACCACTTTCGCGCCGCCGACCACGCGCTCGACCTGGAAACGTCCCGCGGCCACCAGGTAGTAGTAATCGCCTTCGTCGCCCTCGCGGATCACCACTTCGCCGCGCGCCACCGCCACGCGCTCGAAGCGCTTGAGCAGCTCCTCGACATGCGCGGCCGGCAGCTGCGCGAGCGCGCCGTGC
>DASQIG010000299.1:0-1906 GCA_035631735.1 Burkholderiales bacterium
TGGTTTCCGGGCGCGAGGCGGTGGCGATCACCTTCAGGCCCGTCAGCTTCGCGATCTGGATGCCGATCGAGCCGACGCCGCCCGCGCCGTTGATGATGAGCACGGTGGCCCCGCTCGCGCGCGCGATCTTCATGCGGTCGAACAACGCCTCCCAGGCCGTGATCGCGGTAAGCGGGATTGCTGCCGTGTGGGCGAAATCGAGCGACCTGGGCTTGCGGCCGACGATGCGTTCGTCGACGAGATGGAACTCGCTGTTGCAGCCCGGGCGCGTGACGTCGCCCGCGTAGTACACCGCGTCGCCGGGCTTGAAGAGCGTGACCTGCGCGCCGACCGCGGCGACGGTGCCGGCCGCGTCCCAGCCGAGCACGCGCGGCGTGCTGGTGTCCGTCTTGCGCTGCTTGGTGTCCACGGGGTTGACGGAAACGGCTGCCACCTTGACGAGCAGGTCGCGCGGCCCGGGCGTGGGTTTCGGCAGCTCGATGTCGACGAGCGAGGCGATGTCGCGGGCGGTGTGCGCTACGGCTTTCATAGGTGCTCCAGCAGTTCGGCAGGGTGGGAGATGACCGCATCGGCGTTCCAGGTCGCGGGCCCGGGATTGTCGGCGCCGTGGTAGCCGTACTGCACGGCGACGCAGCGCATGCCGGCGGCGCGTGCCGCCTGGATGTCGCGCAGGTCGTCGCCGACATAGACGCAGTCGGCGGGCGCGAGCCGCAGCTTTTCTGCAGCCGCGAGCAGCGGCGCGGGATGGGGCTTGAGATGCGGTGTCGAGTCGCCGCAGATCACGCACGCGGGCGACACGCCGAGCTCTGCCACCAGCCGCGTGGTGAAGCGGCTCGATTTGTTGGTGACGATGCCCCAGGCGATGTCGCACGCTACGAGCTGGGCGAGGAGCGCCGCCATACCGGGGAACAGGCGCGTATGCACGCACAGCGCTTGTCCGTACAGGTCGAGAAACTCGTCGCGCATCGCAATGTACTCACGGTGCTCGGGCGTCATGTCGAAGCCGACGCGCAGGAGCCCGCGCGCGCCCATCGACGCGTAGGGCCGCACCACCGCGGCGGCGAGCGGCTGCAGGCCGCGCGAGGTGCGCATCGCGTTTACCGCGGCGGCAAGGTCGGGCGCCGTGTCGGCGAACGTGCCGTCGAAATCGAACAGCACCGCGCGCGCGCTAGTCACGCACGCAGCGCGCGAGATAGTTGACGTCGCAGTCGCGCCCGAGGCGATACTCGCGCGTGAGCGGGTTGTAGGTCATGCCGATCAGCTCGGCCGAGCGCAGCCCCGCCTCGCGCGCGAAGCGCGAGAGCTCCGAGGGCTTGATGAACCGCAGGTAATCGTGCGTGCCGCGCGGCAGGAGCCGCAGGATGTACTCCGCGCCGATGACCGCGAACAGATAGGCCTTCGGGTTGCGGTTGATGGTGGAGAAGAACACCTGGCCGCCGGGGCGCACCAGCCGCGCGCATGCCGCGACGACGTTCCCGGGTTGCGGCACGTGCTCGAGAAGCTCCATGCAGGTGATGACATCGAACGCTGCCGGATGGCGCTCGGCATATTGCTCGGGGCTCGCGCACTCGTAGCGCACCTCGGCTCTGCTACTCAGGAGGTGCAGTTGCGCGACGCGCAGCGATTTTTCCGAGAGATCGATGCCGGTCACGCGCGCGCCGCGCCCTGCCATCGCCTCGGCGAGGATGCCGCCGCCGCAGCCGACGTCGAGCACGCTCTTCCCGGCAAGCGCGGCGCGCTGGTCGATCCAGTCGAGGCGCAGCGGATTGATGTCGTGAAGCGGCCGAAACTCGCCGTGCGGGTCCCACCAGCGATGCGCGAGCTGGCTGAACTTCTCGAGCTCTGCCGGATCGACGTTCACGCTCACCCGAGGGATTGTCCCAAAAAAAGCCCCGCCGAAGCGGGG
>DASQIG010000300.1:0-2868 GCA_035631735.1 Burkholderiales bacterium
GAGATGCCCTCGCCGTACAGGATGTCGAACTCCGCCTGCTTGAAGGGCGGCGCGACCTTGTTCTTCACCACCTTGACGCGCGTCTCGGCGCCGATCACCTCGTCGCCCTTCTTGATCGAGCCGATGCGCCGGATGTCCATGCGCACCGAGGCGTAGAACTTGAGCGCATTGCCGCCCGTGGTGGTCTCCGGGTTGCCGAACATGACGCCGATCTTCATCCGGATCTGGTTGATGAAGATCACCAGCGTATTGGTGCGCTTGATGTTCGCGGTGAGCTTGCGCAGCGCCTGGCTCATGAGCCGCGCCTGCAGGCCCATCTGCGGCTCGCCCATCTCGCCTTCGATCTCGGCCTTGGGCGTGAGCGCCGCGACCGAGTCGATCACGATCACGTCGACCGCACCCGAGCGCACCAGCATGTCGGCGATCTCGAGCGCCTGCTCGCCGGTATCGGGCTGTGAAATGAGCAGGTCTTGCGTCTTGACGCCCAGCTTCGCGGCGTAAGTGACGTCGAGCGCGTTCTCCGCGTCGATGAAGGCCGCGGTGCCGCCGAGCTTTTGAATTTCGGCAATCACCTGCAGCGTGAGCGTCGTCTTGCCCGACGATTCCGGCCCGTAGATCTCGACCACTCTGCCGCGCGGCAGGCCGCCCACGCCCAGGGCGAGGTCGAGGCCGAGCGAACCGGTGGACACCACCTCGATGTCCTTGATCGCCTCGGCGTCCATCTTCATGATCGAGCCCTTGCCGAACTGCTTCTCGATCTGCGACAGCGCAGCGGCCAATGCCTTAGACTTGTTGTCATCCATTTGCTGTACCTCTTGTTCTAGGTCGTCGGCATCTAAC
This sequence comes from Burkholderiales bacterium, assembly GCA_035631735.1. GTDB lineage: Bacteria > Pseudomonadota > Gammaproteobacteria > Burkholderiales > SG8-39 > SCGC-AG-212-J23. Next base: position 841 of record DASQIG010000300.1, read on the forward strand.
GGCAGGTCGGTCCTGGGCCAACACCGGATACTGTATAAACGTCCATGATCGTAGGTCGGTTGACCGCGCCTGTCAATACTCGAGAAATCCGATAGGAGACAAACGATGGCGAACGTCGCGTTCCTCGGCCTCGGCGTCATGGGTTATCCGATGGCGGGCCACCTCGCGAAAAAGGGCGGCCACGACCTCACCGTCTATAACCGCACCGCCACCAAGGCGCAGCAATGGGCCAAGGAGTACGGCGGCAAGCACGCACCTACACCCCGTGACGCGGCACGCGACTGCGACTTCGTCATGATGTGCGTCGGCAACGACGACGACGTGCGCTCGGTGGCTTACGGTGACAACGGCGCGCTCGCCGGCATGAAGCGCGGCGCGATCCTCGTCGATCACACCACCGCCTCGGCGGCCCTCGCGCGCGAGCTGCACGCCAAGACCAAGGAGAAAGGCCTGGGCTTTGTCGATGCCCCCGTTTCCGGCGGCCAGGCCGGCGCGGTGAACGGCCAGCTCGGCATCATGTGCGGCGCAGAGCCGGCGACGTTCGAAAAAGCGAAGCCCGTGATCGACGTCTACGCCAAGCTGGCGACGCTGATCGGCGGGCCCGGGGCGGGACAGCTCACCAAGATGGTGAACCAGATCTGCATCGTCGGGCTGGTGCAGGCGCTGGCGGAAGGCCTGGCGTTCGCGAAGCGCAACAACCTCGACCTGGAGAAGGTGATCTCCGTGGTCTCCAAGGGCGCGGCGCAGTCCTGGCAGATGGAGAACCGCTGGAAGCAGATGAGCGAGCTCAAGGCCGAGGGCTTCGGCTTCGCCATCGAGTGGATGAGGAAGGACATGGGCATCTGCCTCGCGCAGGCGAAGGCGAGCGGCGCACGGCTGCCGGTGGCGGCGCTCGTCGACCAGTTCTACGCGCATCTCGAGGCGCGAGGCGGCAAGCGCTGGGACAGCACCGCCGCGCTGATCCAGCTCCTCCTCAAGGACTGAGCGGCTTCAGCTCGCCGAGCAACGTCGGCACCAGCTCGGTGACCGTCGGGTGGATGTGCACGGCACGCCGGAGGGTGGTGTAGGGTCGTTTGGCATACATCATGTCGAGCAGCGAATGCACGACCTCGTCGCCGTTCAGGCCGAGGATCGCGGCGCCGAGCAGCTCCTGCGATTTCGCATCCACCAGCACCTTCATGAAGCCCTGGGTCTCGCCCGCTTCGCGCGCACGGCCCACGCGCTTCATCGGTATCTTGCCGGCGAGGATGCTGCGGCCGCTCTTGCGCGCTTCGGCTTCCGTCATGCCGGCGCGGCCGAGCGGCGGGTCGATGAACAGCGCGTACGTCTGGATGCGGTCCGAGATGCGGCGCTTGTCGTTGTCGAAGAGGTTGGCGGCGACGATCTCGTAGTCGTTGTAGGAGGTGTGGGTGAAAGCACCTCTGCCGTTGCACTCGCCGAGCGCCCAAATGCCCGCGACGTTGGTGCGGCACTCGTCATCTACCTTGATGTAGCCGCGCTCGTCGGTCTCGACGCCTGCTTCGCGCAGCCCCAGATCGGCGCTGTTCGGCGTGCGCCCCACTGCGAGCAGGACATGGCTGCCCACCGCAACCGGTTCGCCGCGCTTGCATTCCAGCGTCACGGCGATGCGCTTGCCCCTTTTCTCGAGTGCCATGCACTCGGCGTCGATGCGGATCTCCACGCCCTCGCGCTCAACAATGGCCCGGATCTCTGCCGCCACGTCGTCGTCTTCGCGCGGCAGGAGCTTGGGCATTCGCTCGACGACAGTGACCTCCGAGCCGAAGCGGCGGTACATCTGCGCGAACTCCAGGCCGATGTAGCTGCCGCCGACGATGACGAGATGCGGCGGCCGGAAATCGACTGCCATCATCGTGCTGTTGGTCATGAACGGCACGTCCTTTACGCCGGGCAGGTCAGGCACCGCCGCGCGCGCACCGACGTCGATGAAGACGCGCTCGGCCTCGAGCTCGCGGCCTTTCAGGGCAACGCGCCGCGGCGCAGTGAACCTCGCGTGCCCGTGCACGAGCG
>DASQIG010000301.1:0-2028 GCA_035631735.1 Burkholderiales bacterium
AATCCGATGCGCGGCCAGACCGGCGGCATCGTCGACAAGGATCTGCCGATCCATGTCTCGAACATCGCTCTGTTCAACCCGGCGACGAAGAAAGCCGACCGCAGCGGCGTGAAGCAGCTCGGCGACGGCCGCAAGGTGCGCATCTTCAAGGCGAACGGCGAGCAGGTGGAAGCCTGATCATGGCCAAGGACAAGGACCCGAAACAGGACGCTAAGCCCAAGCCGCAGCAGGGCGACAAGGGCGCGCCGCAGCAGAAGCAGGCGCAGCAGGCGAAGCCGCAGCAGGGCAAGAAGGAAGCGCCGAAGAAGGAAGCGGCGCCAGCCAAGCCGGCGGCACCGGAAGAGCCGCCGCCGCCGCCGCGCCTCGCGCAGTACTACCGCGAGAAAGTGGTGCCGGAGCTGACGCAGAAGTTCGGCTACAAGAGCATCATGCAAGTGCCGCGCATCAAGAAGATCACGCTCAACATGGGCGTGGGCGAGACCACCACCGACAAGAAGGTGCTGGATAACGCGGTGGCCGACATGACCAAGATCGCGGGTCAAAAGCCGGTGGTCACGAAGTCGAGGAAGTCGATTGCCAACTTCAAGATCCGCGCCAACTTCCCGGTGGGCTGCATGGTGACCCTGCGCGGCGCGCGCATGTACGAGTTCTTCGACCGCCTGGTCAACATCGCCATGCCGCGGATCCGCGACTTCCGTGGCGTCTCGAACCGCGCCTTCGACGGCCGCGGCAACTACAACCTCGGTTTCAAGGAGCAGATCATCTTTCCGGAGATCGAGTACGACAAGATCGACGCGCTGCGCGGCATGAACATCGCGATCACGACCACCGCAAAAACAGACGACGAGGCGCGCGCGCTGCTTACCGCGTTCCGCTTCCCGTTCAAGCACTGAGGCACGCCCCATGGCCAAGCTCGCAGTCAAACTCCGCGACAAGAAGCGCCGCCAGACCGTCGAGAAGTTCAAGGCGAAGCGCGCCGCGCTCCTGGAAATCATCCACGACTCGCGCGCATCCGACGAGGCGCGCGACGAGGCGCGCGCCAAGCTGCAGCAGCTGCCGCGCGACGCGTCGCCGGTGCGGCTGCGCAATCGCTGCGCGCTCACCGGGCGTCCGCGCGGCGTCTACCGCAAGTTCGGTCTGGGCAGGAACAAGCTGCGCGAGCTCGCGTTGCGGGGCGAAGTGCCCGGCATCATCAAGGCCAGTTGGTAAGAGATTCGGGTAAGGAGAACTCATGAGCATGCACGACCCGATCGCCGACATGCTGACGCGCATCAGGAATGCGCAGCTGGTCGGCCACGCCGAGGTCACGATGCCCGCGTCCGGGCTGAAAGGCGCGATCGCCAAAGTGCTGAAGGACGAGGGCTACATCGAGGATTTCGCCATCCGTGACAAAGGCGGCGAAAACGGCGCCAAGAAGGAGCTCGCCATCGCGCTCAAGTACTACGCCGGCCGGCCGGTGATCGAGCGCCTGGAGCGCGTCTCCAAGCCGGGGCTGCGCGTCTACAAGGGGCGCAACGACATCCCGCGCGTGATGAATGGCCTCGGTGTCGCCATCGTCTCGACCTCGCGGGGCGTGATGACTGACCGCAAAGCGCGCGCCGACGGGCTGGGCGGCGAAGTGCTCTGCATCGTCGCTTAAGGCTCGCTCATGTCCCGCATCGCCAAACATCCGGTCGCGCTGCCCAAGGGCGTCGAGGTGACGCTCGCCGGCGGCAGCATCTCGGTGAAAGGACCGCTCGGCACGGTCGCGCGCGCTGCCGATCCGAACGTCGAAGTGAAGAAGGAGGGCGAGCAGGTGCTGTTCAAGGCGCTCGGCAACTCGAACCACGCGAACGCCATGTCCGGCACCATGCGCGCGCTCGTCGCGAACATGGTGCTCGGCGTCACCAAGGGCTTCGAAAAGCGCCTCGCGCTGGTGGGCGTCGGCTTTCGCGCGCAGGCGCAGGGCGACAAGCTGAACCTCTCGCTCGGCTACTCGCACCCCGTCGTGCACCCGATGCCCAAAGGCATCAAGGTCGCGACGCCGAC
>DASQIG010000302.1:0-15556 GCA_035631735.1 Burkholderiales bacterium
CACCGCCGGGCGCCTGGCGATCGACGAGCAGATGATGCGCGAGATCGCCGAGCTGCACGCGGCGCTATCGCCGATCGAGACGCTCTTCATCGTCGATGCGATGCAGGGCCAGGACGCGGTCAACGTGGCGCGCGCGTTCAACCAGCGGCTGCCGCTCACGGGCGTGATCCTCACCAAGCTCGACGGCGACGCGCGCGGCGGCGCCGCGCTCTCGCTGCGCCACGTCACCGGCCAGCCGATCAAGTTCGCGGGCGTCGGCGAGAAGCTCTCGGGGCTGGAGCCGTTCCATCCCGAGCGCATGGCGGCGCGCATCCTCGGCATGGGCGACATCGTGTCGCTGGTCGAGGAGGCGCACGCCAAGATCGACCTCGAGAGCGCCAAGCGCGTCGCCGAGAAGGTGAAGAAAGGCAAGGGCTTCGACCTCGAGGATTTCAGGGAGCAGGTGGCGCAGATGAAGAAGATGGGCGGGGTGGCCTCGCTCATCGACAAGCTGCCGGCGCAGCTCGCGGGACAGCTCGACCCGGCGAAGCTCGCCGACGACAAGCAGTTGAAGCGCATCGAGGGCATCATCAATTCCATGACGCGCGAGGAGCGCGCGAGACCGGAGCTGATCAAGGCCTCGAGGAAGCGCCGCATCGCCGCAGGCGCCGGGGTGCCGGTGCAGGCGGTGAACCAGCTGCTCAACCAGTTCGAGCAGATGCAGAAGATGATGAAGATGATGAGGGGCGGCAATCTGCAGCGCATGATGCGCAACCTGAAGGGCGTTTTGCCCGGCATGCGCTAGCGGACGGCGTGTCTTCTTACGCTGTGGCGCCAGCCAATCGCGGCTAACATGACGCCGCGATGAGCAGCGAACCTGCCGAGACCCCGCCGAGCGACAGCCGCACGCTCATCGCCAGCGTGCTGTTCGTCGATATCGCCGGCTATTCCCGCTTCGGCGTCACCGAGCAGATCCGGCTGAAGCAGAGCTTCAACGACGTGCTGTCCGCCGCGCTGCAGGACACCGAGGCGCGCGAGCGCGTGGTCATCGACACGGGCGACGGTGCCGCGGTCGCGTTCCTCGGCAACCCCGAGCGTGCGCTGTTCGCGGCGCTCGCCGTGTTCGACAACGTCGGTGAGCTGCCGGTACGCATGGGCATCAACATGGGCCCGGTGCATGTCAGCCGCGACATCAACGGCCAGGAGAACGTGATCGGCGACGGCATCAACGTCGCGCAGCGCATCATGTCGTTCGCCGCCGCTGGCCAGCTGTTCGTGTCGCGCACCTTCTACGACGTGGTGCAGCTCCTCTCGGGCGAGTACGCGACCATGTTCCAGGCGGTCGGCGGGCGCACCGACAAGCACGCGCGCACGCACGAAGTCTTCGCCGTGAACCCGGCCGTGCGCGTTGCGCGCCGTGCCGCCGAGGCGCATGCACGCCTGCGCACGCAGCGCCGGCCGGCGGGCGCTCCGGCCGCTCAGGGTCCGGCGACGATCTCGGATGCCGGCACGCATTTCTTCATCTCGGGGCCGAGCCGCGAGAGCGTCGAGGCGGAGCTCGCGCGCCTGGGCGCCGACGGCGCGAAAGTGCTCGCTGTGCCGGCGCTGGTCGGCGCGAAGTGGATGGCGACCTGCGAGAACCGGCGCGCGACGATGCGGGTGAATGTCGCGAAGCTGGGCTTGAAAAGCATCATCACGGGGGCCAGCCGCGAAGCCGTTGAGGTGAAGCTGAAGGAGCTCCTGGGCTTCGGCGCGCGCCTTGACGGCGAGATCGAGCTGGTCGACGGCACGTGGACGGCGGTCTGCGATGACCCGTCCTAGCGGCGCAGCAGCACCTCGGCCTCGGCCGCGCTGCGGCCATCGTTGATCGCGCGACTCACCGCCAGGCCGCGTTCCTGGTAACCGCGTGCTGCCTGCGCGTCGCCGGCGGCGTCCGCCGCGCGGGCGAGCTCCGTGAGATCGGCGAGCAGCTTGCGCGGATCGCCGAGCGCGCGGTCGATCTCGAGCGCCTGCCGCAGCGGCTCCAGCGCGCGCCCCGGCTCGCCGGCCGCCGTGCGCGCGCGCCCGAGCGTGCGCAGCGCGTTGGCGGCCTCCGCGCGCGCCGTCTCGCCGCGCGCGCGCTCGAACGCCGCGCCCGCGAGCCGCGCCGCCTCCGCGGCATGCCCTGAGTCGAGCGCGAGCTGCGCGCGCACGTTGAGAATGGCGGCGGCGTATTCGCAGCTCGTCGCGCAGCGGCGCTCCGCCTCGCCCGCCCACACTTCGGCCGCGCCCAGGTTACCGCTCGCCGCCTCGAGGATCGCGCGCCGCAATTCGGCTTGTGTCTTGCGCCGCTCGGAGAAGCCCGCGCGCGGCTCGTCCAGCACCGCGGCAAGCGCCGCGCGTGCCTCGGCGTCGCGGCCGAGCCACTGATTCACGATCGACAGATTGATGGCATTGACCGCGATCGCATCCGCGTTTTCGAGGGACGTGGCGATGCGCAGCGCCTCGCCATAGAAGCGCGCGGCGCCGGCGTCATCGCCGGACCTGGCGAGTGCCGCGGCGCGCGCCTCGGCTTCGCTCAAGCGCGCCTGGGCGGGCGAGCCCCGCTCAAGTGCCGGCGCCGCGCAGGCGGCGATCAGCGCCACCAGGCATGCCGCGAGCCACCGGCTCAACGCACGCGCCCTTTGCCCTGCGCCTCGAAGCTGTCGATCGGCAGCATGCCGTCGTCAGCTTCCTTGAACGTGTCGCTCAACGGCCAGATGCGCTTGGCTGCCGAGAGCACATCGCCCGCCTCGCGCGCTGCGGTCTCACCCTGATCGAGCAGCGGCCGTGCGTTCCTGAGCGTGGTCTCGGCTTCCACGCCCGTCTTCTTCAATTGCAGCGCTGCGGCGTCGATCGATTCGATGCTGGCGTTGAGCTTCTCCGACAGCGCGGGCAAGGCCCGGTCAACGCCGTGCGCCACGCGCTCGGTGGCGGCAAGCGTCGCGCCGGCTTGCTGGTTGAGCTCGGTGGTGGCCTTGGTCGCCTCCTCGACCAGCTTGCGCACCGCGCGGTGCGTGGCGGGAAGTTGCTCGACCTCGCGCCGCAGCGCCGCCAGGATCGCGGTCAGGTCCTCGCCCGAGCGCCCGACCTGCGACATCGCCTGCTTCACCTCGTTGAAGGCGGGCATCGCCTGGCGGCGGAAGTCGTCGATGATCTCGGAGATGCCGCGCGCCGGCTCGAACTGGATCAGCGCGCCTTCCGCGAGCGGCAGCGTGCCTTCCCCGGGCACGATGTCGATCACCGCGGTGCCGATCACGCCGGCCTCACGCGCGTGGCGCGCTGACGAGCCCTGCGGGATGCGCCGCAGGTACTCGGTCACGATCGATAGCTGCACATCGACGCCGCGTTCGGCGAGCTTGAGCTCGCTCACCTGGCCGATGGTGAAGCCATGCAGCTTCACCGGCATGCCCTTGTTGATGCCGAGCGCGTTCGGCGTGACGAAGTGCAGCGGCGACTGGCGCACGAACCAGCCCTGCTTGTACGCGACGAGTCCCAGGAACGCGGCGACCAGCACCAGCGCGATCATCAGGAACACGTTCACCTTCAGCACCAGCCGGGTAAAGCGGCCGGGCGGCAGCGCGACGCTCATGACTCCTCCCTCGTGTCGACGTAGAGCACGGTGCCCTGCGGCTGCCGGGCGCGGTACTCGGCCTCGAAGCGCGCGGCATGGCGGCACTCGGCAAAGGAGAGGCCGTCCTCCAGGGCATCGAACACCATCAGCTCGGGGGCGGCGACCAGCGAGCGCACGAACGTCGCCATCTTGCGCTCGAGCATGCCGAGCTCGTCCGGTATGCGGGCGAGGAACGCGCGCGGATCCGCGCCGAACGCGACGAGCACCTCGTGCGCGAGCGCTGCGACGTGCTCGAGCGGCGGCGAGCCATGGTAGGCGGCGGGCAGCGAGATGTTCTCCCAGGCGTTGAGATTGGTGATCAGCCCGACGATCGGCGACACGGCGCCGACGCGCGCGCGGAGCTTGCCGCGGCGCCTGGCCGCCAGCGCCGCTGCGCCCTCCCCGAACAGCTCGAGCTCCTCGCCCGGCTCGCAGCGCGCCTTCAGCAGCGCAGTCACGAGGTGCGCCTTCGCATCGTCGTCAGGAACGTGCACGCGCGTCACCGCCCCCTTCGGCACCGCGGCCTGCACTTCGTGGCGCGCAGTTTTCCGGTGGTAGCGAACCGCCAGTTGGGATGAATGCGCGGTCATACGTGCGCCTTGACCAGCCCGAAGAACAGGATGCCGAACACGAGGTAGGCGAATACCGCGTTGATCAGCAGCACCAGCATCGCGCTCTGCGTCACCGCGCGCGTCACCGCCTTGGGCACCGCGTTCTGCGTCAAATCGGGGGGATTAAGTCCGTGCCAGCAGCAGCAGGCGGCGATGGCGAAGCCGAATAGCAGGCTCTTGATCACCGAGTAGCAGAAGTCGACCGGCGCAAAGAAGTCGAAAAGCCTGTCGGTAAGCTCCGTGAATGACGCTTCGATGACGAACGGACTCAGCACCAGCCCGCCGAGCACCGCGAGGAATTGCACATACAGCGTGAGCGCCGCGGTCGCGAGCATGATGCCCGCCACGCGCGGCAGCACCAGATAGTCGTAGAGATCGATGCCGAGGTAGCGCAGGGCCCGCGTCTGGCCCGAGACGCGCATCATCGCCATCTCCGCCGACACCGCCGTGCCGGTGCGCAGGATCACCACGACCGCCGCGGCGAGCGGGCCGATCTCGCGGAACACCAGCAGCAGCAGGATCTTCACCGCGAGATCGACGTCCGCGTCGAGCATGTCCATCATCACCGCGATGATGATGACGCCCAGCCCGCAGGCCCGCAGCACCACGCCGGTCGCCGCGGTGACGCCGGTGAAATAGACCTGCCGCAGGAACGATTCGAAGATCGGCGCGACGCGCAGGCGCGGCGCGCGCGCGGCGACGTTGAGCGACAGCTGGATCCCGCCCTCGATCTCTCGCAGCGGCTGCAGCATCCCTTCCTCCCTGCCGGCATTGTCGCATTACCGGGTGGCCCGGACGGCCCCTAAGGAGCGGACTTTTCCCGTATAATCCGCGCCTTTTCGCGGTTTGCGGAGCATTCCGAATGGTGGTGATTCGACTGCAGCGCGGCGGCGCCAACAAGCGCCCGTTTTTCCACCTGGTGGTGGCGGACTCGCGCCGGGCGGCGTCGGGGAAGTTTCTGGAGCGCGTCGGCTTCTACGACCCGAAAGCGCCGCAGGGCCGCGAGGCGCTGCGCGTCAACATCGAGCGCGTGAAGCATTGGCAGGGGCGCGGCGCGCAGCTCTCGGCGACCGCCGAGCGGCTGGTGAAGCAGTTTGCCAAGAAGGCCGCCTGATCGGCTGATTGACATGGGCCGCGTCGCCGGATCGTATGGCGTGCGCGGCTGGATCAAGGTGGCACCGGGTGGCGGCGTGGCGCAAGCGCTCGGCGCGGTGCGCGAATGGTGGATCGGCGAGCGTGCCTACCGCGTCGCCGAGGCGAAGCCGCACGGCGCCTCGATTGTCGCCAAGCTCGACGGTATCGAAACGCGCGAGCAGGCGCTGCGATTGAAAGGCGCACGCGTAGCGATAGAGCGCGCCGCGCTGGCTGATCCGGGCGAAGGGCGCTACTACCTCGCCGATTTGATCGGCCTGGAAGTGCGTAACGAGCAGCGACAGGTCCTGGGCATCGTGAAGCGGTGGTTTTCGAACGGTGGGCAGGACGTGATGGAAGTGGCCGGCGAGCGAACCCGGCTCATCCCGTGGGTGAGCGCGATCGTGAGGGACGTCGATCTCGCTGCCGGGCGGATCGTGGTGGATTGGCAAGTGGATTGGTGAAGCGGGACGGGTGATGCGCTTCGACGTCGTCACGCTCTTTCCGGCGATGTTGGCCGCGCTGACGGAGCACGGCATTACCAGTCGCGCGCTGCAGGCGCGGCTGTGGGAGTTGCGGACGTGGAACCCGCGCGATTTCACGACCGACAACTACCGTACCGTGGACGACCGGCCGTATGGCGGCGGGCCGGGGATGGTGATGCTCGCCGAGCCGCTCGAGCGCACGCTGGATGCGGTGCAGGCGGCGGCCGGCGGGCGGGTGGTTTACCTCTCGCCGCAGGGCAGGAAGCTTGATCACCGCAAGGTGATGGCGCTTGCGGCCGAGCGCGCTGTGACGCTGCTTTGCGGGCGCTACGAGGGCGTGGATGAGCGCCTCTTGCGGCGCCGGGTGGACGAGGAGCTGTCGCTCGGCGACTTCGTGCTCTCGGGCGGCGAGCTCGCGGCGATGGCATTGATCGACGCCTGCGTGCGCCAGCTGCCCGGGGCGCTCGGCGACGAGCAGTCGGCGCTGGAGGAATCGTTTGCCGCCGGACTGCTCGACTGCCCGCAGTACACGCGGCCGGAGCTGTATCAGGGCGAGCGGGTGCCGGAGGTGCTGCTCTCCGGGCATCATGAGAACATTAGGCGCTGGCGCCTGAAGCAGGCGCTGGGGCGCACGTGGTTGCGCAGGCCCGAGCTGTTGCAGGCGCGGGGACTGGGCGGGGAAGAGCAGCAGCTGCTGGCAGAGTTCCAGCGCGAATACCGAAGCGGGAGTTGACATGGATCTGATCAAGACGATCGAGCAGGAAGAGATCAACAAGCTGGGCAAGAATATTCCGGACTTCGCGCCGGGCGACACGGTGCTGGTCAACGTGAACGTGGTCGAGGGCGAGAGGAAACGCGTGCAGGCGTTCGAGGGCATGGTGATCGCGAAGCGCAACCGCGGCCTCAACTCGTCCTTCATCGTGCGCAAGATTTCCTCGGGCGAGGGCGTCGAGCGCACCTTCCAGACCTACTCGCCGCTGATCGCCTCGATCGAGGTGAAGAGGAAGGGCGACGTGCGCCGCGCCAAGCTCTATTACCTGCGCGCACGCTCCGGCAAGTCGGCGCGCATCCGCGAGCGCACGGGCGGCGCCGAAGGCGAGCCGCAGGAGTAGAAGCGGGCTTAAAATCGGGCTATGCGCAGGGACGCCACTGCCATCAGCCCGATCACCGAGATCATCGCCGAGATCCGCGCCGGCCGCATCGTGGTCCTGGTCGACGACGAGGACCGCGAGAACGAGGGCGATCTGGTGTTCGCCGCCGATTTCGTCTCCGCGGACAAGATCAATTTCCTCGCGCGCCACGGCCGCGGGCTGGTCTGCATGCCGATCACCGAGGAGCACGCCGCGCGCCTCGGCCTGCGCCCGATGGTCGAGCAGAACCGCTCGCGCCACGGCACCAACTTCACCGTCTCGATCGAGGCCGCCGAGGGCATCGCTACCGGGATCTCGGCGCACGATCGCGCCCTCACCATCAAGGTCGCGGCCGCCGCCGACGCCCGGCCCGGGGACATCGTGCAGCCCGGCCATGTGTTTCCGCTGATCGCACAGCGCGGCGGGGTTCTGGTCCGCGCCGGCCATACGGAAGCCTGCTGCGACCTGGCGCGCCTCGCCGGCGTGACCCCGGCCGCGGTGCTCTGCGAGATCATGCGCGAAGACGGCGCCATGGCGCGGCTGCCCGACCTCGTGCAGTTCGCCGCGCAGCACGAGCTCAAGATCGGCACCATCGCCGATCTCATCGAGTACCGCAGCCGCAACGAGTCGCTCGTGAGCCGCGTGCTCGAGCGCGACATCGAGACGGTCTGGGGACGGTTCCACCTCGTCGCCTACCGCGATCTCGCGCTGGGCTCGACTCACCTGGCGCTCTTGCTCGGCACGCCCGCGAAGGAACGCGAGACTCTGGTGCGCGTGCACGAGCCGCTGTCGATCGTCGACCTGCTGGACGCCGGCCCCGGCACGCATTCCTGGGGCGTGGGCGAAGCGCTCGCGGCGATCCGCGAAGCGGGCGAGGGCGCGATGGTGCTGCTCAACTGCACGCAGAGCACCGATGCGCTGCAGGCGCGCCTGGGCGAACTTCGTCCGCCGGCCGGCCGCTCGGTCGATCTGCGCGTCTACGGCATCGGCGCGCAGATCCTGCGAGATCTCGGCATCGGCCGCATGCGGCTGCTCGCCGCGCCGCGCAAGATGCCGAGCATGGCGGGCTTCGGGCTCGAAGTCACCGGCTACGTCAGCCGGTCGCCCGCGCGCGCTCGCTAGCGCCATGCGCCTTGCGATCGTCGCGAGCCGGTTCAACGAAGCACTCGCTGCAAGGCTGCTCGCGCGCGCCGAGCAGGAGGCGCGCAAGCTCGGCGCCGACGCGCGCGTCGTGTCCGTGCCCGGCGCGCTCGAGATCCCGGCCGCGCTGCAATGGCTCGCGCAGAGCGGCCGCTACGACGCGCTGGTGGCGATCGGCGCCGTGATCCGCGGCGAGACCTATCACTTCGAGGTGGTGGCGAACGAATCGGCGCGCGGCGTCATGGAGGTCGCGCTGGAGTCCGGCCTGCCGATTGCTAACGGCATCCTGACGACCGAGGACGAGGCGCAGGCCGAGGCGCGGCTCGAGAAGGGCGCCGAGGCGGTGCGCGTGGCGTTGGAGATGGCGAAGCTGAGGAAGAGCCTCGTTGAAGAGCGCTAGGCGCCAGGCCCGCGAGATTGCGCTGCAGGCGCTCTACGCCTGGCAGCTTTCCGGCTGCGACCCGCTCGACGAGGCGCGCGCGCTGGAAAGCGACGACCGGGCCGACCGCGCGTTCGCCGAGTCGCTGGTGCGCGGCGTGCGCGACCGCGTCGCCGAGCTGCAGGGGGTGATCGTGCCGCACCTCGATCGCGAGTTCGCCAAGCTCTCGCCGGTCGAGCGCTCGATTCTCTACATCGGCGCCTTCGAGCTGATGGCGCACCCGGAAACGCCATTCAAGGTAGTGGTCAACGAGGCAATCGAGCTCGGCAAGAGCTACGGCGCCGCCGAAGGCCACCGTTTCGTGAACGGCGTGCTCGAAAAGGTCGCCGCGCGCCTGCGTCCCGACGAAGTGGCGCGCGCGCGCAATCCCGCCTGACCGAGTTCGAGCTCATCGCGCGCTATTTCGCGCGCGCGCCCAAGCGCGCGCTGCTGGGCGTGGGCGACGACTGCGCGCTGCTGCGTCCCAATGCCGGCCTCGACCTCGCCGTGACCACCGACATGCTGGTCGAAGGCCGGCACTTCGCCGCGCACGCCGTGCCGCGCTCGCTCGGGCACAAGGCGCTCGCGGTGAACCTTTCCGACCTCGCCGCGATGGGCGCGGCGCCGCGCTGGGCGCTGCTCGCGATCGGGCTGCCGGCGGCGGAGGAGGACTGGCTCGCGCAGTTTTCCGCCGGGCTGTTTGCGCTCGCCGAGCGCTTCGGCGTCGAGCTGATCGGCGGCGACACCACGCGCTCGCCGCTACGCACCATCAGCATCGTCGCGATCGGCGAGGTGCCGGCCGGCGTCGCGCTCTATCGCGGCGGCGCGCGCCCAGGCGACGACATCTGGGTGTCCGGCGAGCTTGGCGGCGCGGCGCTGGCGCTGCGCCGCCCCGAGATTGCCGAGGCGGCGCGCCGCCTGCACGAGCCCGAGCCGCGGGTCGAGCTCGGCGAGCGGCTGCGCGGCATCGCGCACGCAGCGATCGACGTTTCCGACGGCCTGGTCGGCGATCTCGGCCACATTCTCGAGCGCTCGCGCAGCGGCGCGGTGGTCGACTACGCGCGCATCCCGCGCGCCGCGGCGTTCGCCCGCATCGGCGACGCCGAGCTCGAGCGCGATTGCGTGCTCTCGGGCGGCGACGACTACGAGCTTGTCTTTACCGCCGCCGCCGATGAGCGCCCGGTGCTCGAGGCGCTCGGCCGCGAGCTCGGGCTCGCCCTCACGCGCATCGGCACCATCGAAGCGGGCGCGCCGCGGCTCGCGCTGCTCGACGCGCGCGGCGCGCCGATGGCGTATCGCGGCAGCTACGATCACTTCGGTGGCAGCGCGTGATCATCGCGCGGCTGACGCCGGGCTTCGCGTTCTCGCACCCGGCGCATGCCATCGCGCTCGGCTTTGGCGCCGGCCTTTCGCCTTACGCGCCGGGCACGGTCGGCACGCTGGTCGCGTGGCCGCTCGGCTGGTACCTCGGCGGCATGATGGCGCCGGCGCTGCTCGCGGCGGCCATCGCACCTCTGTTTGCGCTGGGGGTTTGGGCCTGCGCGGTGACGGGGCGCGACCTCGGCGTCGCCGACCATCGCGCGATGGTGTGGGATGAGATCGTGGCGTTCCTGCTGGTGCTGGCGATCGTGCCGCGCACGCTCGGCTGGCAGGCCGCGGCATTCGTGCTGTTTCGTTTTTTCGATATCGCGAAGCCGCCGCCGATCCGCGCGCTCGAGCGCCGCTTCCACGGCGGCTTCGGCGTCATGTTCGACGACCTGATCGCCGCCTGCTACAGCGTGCTGGCACTCGCCGTCGCAAAGCGGCTGCTCGCATGAACCCGCTGGTACAGAGGATCGCCGAGCGGCTCGGGCGCCGCGGCGTGCTGCTCGCGACGGCAGAGTCGTGCACCGGCGGCTGGGCGGCGCAGGCGCTCACCGCCCTCGCCGGTTCCTCCAACTGGTTCGAGCGCGGCTTCGTCACCTACTCGAACGCCGCCAAGGAGGAGATGCTCGGCGTGCGCGCCGAAACGCTCGCGCGCTACGGCGCCGTGAGCGAGGAGGCCGCGCGCGAAATGGCGCTCGGTGCGCTGAGCCGCAGCCACGCCAGCGTCGCGCTCTCCATCACCGGGATCGCCGGACCGGACGGCGGCAGCGCGGCGAAGCCGGTGGGCACGGTCTCGTTTGCCTGGGCACTCAAGGGCGGCGCGCCGCGCAGCGAAACGCGCCGCTTTGCCGGCGATCGCGAGGCCGTACGCCGCCAGGCGGTCGAGCGCGCTCTCGCCGGCGTGCTGGAACTTCTTGACGCGGAGCCGCGCCGGGCCTAAATAAAGGCATGGCTTCCGTCCGTGCCGCCGCGGTCGCCGGGATGTTCTATCCGGCGGACGCGCGCAGCCTCAACGCCGAGCTCGACGAGCTTCTCGGCGGCATCGACGCGCCGGCGCCGCGCCTGGGCTTTCCCAAGGCGCTGGTCGTGCCGCACGCAGGCTACCTCTACTCCGGGCCGGTGGCGGCGCGCGCCTACGAGGAGCTCGGCGCCGCGCGCGGCATCGTACGGCGGGTCGTGCTGCTCGGCCCGGTGCATCGCGTACCGGTCCGCGGTCTCGCCGTCCCCAGCGTTGCTGCTTTCGCGACGCCCCTCGGCAACGTTGCGCTGGACCAGGCAGCGCTAGCGTCAGCCCGCGAGCTGCCGCAAGTCGTGGAGAGCGATCTCGCCCACCTGCAGGAGCATGCGCTCGAGGTGCAGCTACCCTTCCTGCAACGCCAGCTCGGTGAGTTCTCGCTCGCACCGTTTGCGGTGGGCGACGCCACGCTGGCCGAGGTGGCGCAGGTGATCGAGCGCCTGTGGGGCGGGCCTGAAACGCTGATCGTCATCTCGACCGATCTCTCGCACTACCATCCGTACGCTACTGCGTGCGAGATCGATCGCGCCACCGTCACGCGCATCGCCGGCTTCGCCACGGATCTCGATCACCGCGAGGCTTGCGGTGCGACGCCGCTCAACGGCTTTCTCGCCGCCGCCAACCAACGCCGGCTCTCGATCAGGCTGCTCGCGGCCTGCAACTCGGGCGATACCGCCGGCGGCAAGGGCCAGGTGGTCGGCTATTCGTCGTTCTCGCTCCACGAGCCGGGCGCGGAGCTCTCGCTCGACGAGGCGGGCAAGACCCTGCTCGGTATTGCGCGCGCCGCGATTGAAGCCAGGCTTTTTGGCGCCGCGCAAACCATCGACGCGCCGTGGCTGCGCCAGGCCGGGGCGAGCTTCGTGACCCTGACGCGCGACGGCGCGCTGCGCGGCTGCATCGGCAGCTTGCAGGCGCAGCGGCCGCTCGGCACCGACGTGGCGGAGAACGCCATCGCCGCGGCGTTCCGCGACCCGCGCTTTACGGCGATGACCACGGACGAATGGCCGGGCGTGCGCGTGGAGGTATCGCTGCTCTCGGCGGCGAAGCCGCTGCGCTTCGCCGATGAGGAGGACCTGCTCGCGCAGCTCAGGCCGGGGGAAGACGGCATCATCCTCGAGTACGAAGGCCGCCGCGCCACCTATCTGCCGCAGGTGTGGGAAACCATCAGCGACAAGCGCCAATTCCTGCACGAGCTCGCGCGCAAGGCCGGACTGCCCGACGGCGTGCGCCTAGCGCGGTGCACGATCTTGCGGTACCGGGTAAGCAAATGGACCGAGTGAATTACCCCGGTCGCTGGTGGCATGCGCTGCCCGACGGGCGCGTGCAGTGCGATCTCTGCCCACGCGATTGCCGCCTGCACGAAGGACAACGCGGCCTTTGCTTCGTGCGCAAGATGGAGGGCGGCCGCATGGTGCTCACCACCTACGGCCGCTCGTCGGGCTTCTGTATCGATCCGGTCGAGAAAAAGCCGCTCAACCACTTCTATCCCGGCTCGAGCATCCTGTCCTTCGGCACCGCGGGCTGCAACCTCGCGTGCAAGTTCTGCCAGAACTGGGACATCTCCAAGTCGCGCGAGATGGATCGCCTGCAGGACGAGGCAAGCCCCGACACGATCGCCAGCGCCGCAGTCAAGCTCGGCTGCAAATCGGTGGCCTTCACCTACAACGACCCGGTGATCTTCGCCGAGTACGCGATGGACATCGCCGACGCCTGCCGGGCGAAGGGCGTGCACCCGGTCGCCGTCACGGCGGGGTACATACACGCCGAGCCGCGGCGCGAGTTCTACCAAAAGATGGACGCCGCGAACGTCGACCTCAAAGGCTTCACGGACGATTTCTACTTCAAGATCTGCGGCGGGAAACTGCGGCCGGTGCTCGACACGCTTGTCTACCTGGTGAAGGAGACGAACGTCTGGACCGAGATCACGACGCTCCTCATTCCGGGCAAGAACGACTCGGATGAGGAGCTCCGCGCCGAGTGCAAGTGGATCCGCCAGAACCTCGGCCCGGACGTGCCGCTGCACTTCACCGCCTTCCATCCGGATTGGAAGATGATGGACCTGCCGCCGACGCCGGCGGCGACGCTGACGCGCGCGCGCGAGATCGGGCAGCTCGCCGGCCTGAACTACGTCTACACCGGCAACGTGCACGACAGCGCGGGCGGCTCGACCTACTGCCCGTCGTGCGACAAGGCGCTGATCGAGCGCGACTGGTACCGGATCGACGCGTACCACGTGCGGCCCGACGGCAGCTGCGAGTTCTGCGGCGCGCAGATCAAAGGGCGCTTCGGCAAGTTCGAGCGGCCGTTCGGCCCGCGCCGCATCCCCGTTCGCCTAGCGCACGCCGCTTGAGTTGCGCGGCAGCTTCTAGCCGCGCGTATCGATGAATCCGGGTTCAGGACCCTGGCTCGCCGCGCTTTGCACGAGCCGGGTCCTCGCCGCCAGCTGGTTCGTCGCCTATTCCGCCGTCCTGCCGCACACGCAACAGGCTTGGGGCTTGAGCGCGCGCGAGGCGGGCATGATCCAGGCCGCGTTCCACCTCGGCTATCTCTGTTCGCTGTTCATCGTCGGCTTCATCGCCGACCACTACGGCGCAAAGCGCGCCTACATCGCGACCGGCGTCGCGGCATGCGCGAGCCCCTGGAGCTTCGTGCTCTTCGCCGACGGCTTCACCTCCGCCCTGTGGCTGCACGCTTTCACCGGTCTATGCCAGGGCGGCACGTATACGCCGGCGCTCGCGCTCATCAACGACCACGTGGCGCGCGAGCGCCGCGGGCGCGCCATGGGCTATCTCATCGCCGGCTCGAGCGCCGGCTACGCGATCGCGCTCGGCGTCGCGGCGGCGGCGCTGCGCTTCACCGACTGGCGCGGCGCGCTCGGCGCCATCGCCGTGCTGCCGGTCGTGTCCTGGCTCCTCGGCGTCGCCGTGCTGCGCGGCACGCCGAACATGGTGCATGCGCGCCCGTCCGGCGAATCGCTGCTCGCTTCGCTTCCCGCGGTGTGGCGCAACCGGCGGGGCATGCTCTCGATCTGGGGCTACACCTTCCACAACTGGGAGCTGCTGGGCCTCTGGGCCTGGCTGCCGGCATTCCTCACCGCCGCATTGCTGGCTCATGGCATGAGCGGCGGCGCGGCGCTCATCTTTGCCGCGCTGACCTATGTCGCCAACATCGGCGGCTCGATCGTCGGCGGCACCATGGCAGACCGCTGGGGCCGCACTCAAACGCTGCTCGCCTGGTCGTGCACCAGCCTCGCGCTCTCGTTCTCTATTGGCTGGCTGATTGGCGCGCCCATTGCGTTGCTGGTATTGCTGACGTGCATTTACAACTTCGCCGCCATCGCCGACTCGTCGACTCACTCGACGGTGCTCGCCGAGAGCGTCGCGCCCCATTACCTCGGCGTCGCCTATGCGGTGCGCTCGGTCATCGGCTTCGGTGCCGGCGTCGTGAGCCCGGTCGTCTTCGGCTGGGCGCTCGACCTCGCGGGCGGCGCGCGCACCAGCGCCGATCCTTTCGCCTGGGGCATCGCCTGGTCTACGCTTGGTATTGGCGGGCTCGCGGGCCCGCTCGCCACCTGGCGCCTGCACCGCGCAGGGAGGTTATGAAACGCTTCTCCGACGCCTGCAAGCGCAACCGCGAGCCGATCCTGCGCGTCCTGCAGCGCGTATTCGCCGATCGGCGCCACGTGCTCGAGATCGGCTCGGGCACCGGCCAGCATGCCGCGTACTTCGCGCCGGTGCTGCCGCATCTCAGCTGGCAGCCGAGCGACGTCGCCGAAAATCTGCCGAGCATTCGCCTCTGGCGCGACGAGGTGCAGACACCGCGGCTGCTCGAGCCGATCGAGCTCGATGCCGATCGGCCGTTCCCGCCGGTGGAGGCGGACGCTGTGTTCTCGGCGAATACTTGCCACATCATGTCTTGGCCGCAGGTCGAGCGCATGTTCGCCGGCATCGCCGCGCTGCTGCCTCCGGGCGGCGTGTTGGCGCTCTATGGGCCGTTGCACTATAACGGCAAGCCGAGCTCGCCGAGCAACGCCGAGTTCGATGCCTGGCTGCGGAGCCGCGACCCCTTGAGCGGCGTGCGCAATTTCGAGGATATTCGCGACCTCGCCAAGCGCCACGGCCTTGCGCTGGAAGAGGACAACGCCATGCCGGCGAACAACCGGCTGCTGGTTTTCAGGAGACGGCCATGACCGAACGCTACGACGCCATCGTCATCGGGGTGGGCCAGGCGGCGCCCGCACTTTGCGCGCGCCTGGACCAGGAGGGCCTGCGCACGGCGCTCATCGAGCGCAAGCTCCTCGGCGGCACCTGCGTCAACAACGGCTGCATCCCGACGAAGACGCTCATCGCCAGCGCGCGCGCCGCGCACTTCGCGCGGCGCGGCGACGATTACGGCTTCGGCGCCGGCGCGGTGCGCGTCGACATGAAGGCGGTCAAGCGGCGCAAGGACCATGTCGTGCGGCAGTCATCCGATGGCTTGAAGAAATGGATCGCCGGCATGAAGCACGTCACGCTCGTGCACGGGCACGCGAGGTTCACTGCGCCGCGGCGCGTTGCCCTGAAAGGCCGCGAGCTCGAGGCCGAGCGCGTCTTCATCGACGTCGGTGCGCGCGCGGCGGTGCCTGACCTGCCCGGCGTAAAGGACGTGCCGT
>DASQIG010000303.1:0-1720 GCA_035631735.1 Burkholderiales bacterium
GATCGCGGTGTACTCGCGCCGGCGGTCCGAGCCGATCAGCCCGACCACCGCCGGGCCGCTGTGGATGCCGATGCCCACATCGAAGCTCGCATCCGCCGCGCCGAGGTCGTGCTTGAAGGCCTGCAGCGTGTCGGCCATATCGAGTGCGCAGGCCACCGCGTGGCGCGCGTGCTCGGCGTCGTCGAGCGGCGCGCCCCACAGCGCCATGATGCAATCGCCGATGAACTTGTCGAGCGAGCCGCCGTTGCGGAAGACCACCTCCACCTGCCGCGAGAAATAGTCGTTGAGCAGCGCCACCACCTCGGCGGGCGCCTTCGTTTCCGAGAGGGTGGTGAAGCCGCGGATATCGGAGAACAGAATCGACACCGCGCGCGTCTGGCCTGTGCCCTCGAGGCCGCCGCGCTCGACGAGCTGCTTCACGACGTGCGGGTTGACGAAGCGCGAGAACTGGGCGATCGCCTCGCGCCGCGCTTGACGTTCGCGCAGGTAGTTGGCGAGCGACGCCGCAGCATAGAAGCTCCAGCCCGCCACGAGCGGCGTGAGCACCGGCATGAGGAGGAGTCGCCCGGCGAGGAACCAGCTCGCCCACAGGAACGCCGCACTGAGGAGCGCAAGTGCAGCGCCGATGACCCGTACGTCGACCGAGCGCTCGAAGCCGACGTAGATAAGGAAGAGGAGAGCCATGCCAAGCGCTGCTGCCCACCAGCTCGGCGCGTAGTGCATCCAGCGGCCGTTCTTCAGATTCTCTATCGCGGAACCGAGGATTTCCGGCGCCGGATGCAGGCTGCTGATCGGCGTGATGCGCAGATCATGCAATCCGCTCGCATCTGTGCCGATGATGACGATCTTGCCGGTGAACTCGTTCGCTGGGCGGGTGCGCTTCAGCTTGTTGAAGTCCTGGTAAAGGTCGCTGAAAGATACCCGCGGAAACGCACCCGCCCCGCCGCGCCAGGCGAGGACGATGTCGTCGACATCTGGCACCGGATAGCCAAGGTCGAACGCGACGCGCGCCGGCAGTGATGGAATGTGCCAGCCGCCGATGACCTCGCGTAGCAGGTAACGACGGCCCACGCCATCGCTGTCGCCGGTGAACTCGATCAGGCCGGCGCGCCACTCCTCGGGTGGCAGGACAAGCGGCGGGATAAGCGCGGCGCGCGCCCGCGGATCCGCGGTGGCGAGCTTCGCGAGGCCGAGATGCGGAGCGAGCGTGGCTATCGGGATGCGGTCGGACTCCTTTGGCACCGGCAGGTGCAGGAGCGGGAAATACGTATTGCGATGCTGCGCTACTTCTTCAGCGAACGCCGCGTCGTCTTGTCGGCGTAGCGCATCGCGTTCGACAAACGCGATGTCGAAGACGATCGCCCGGGGTTTTTGCGCGGCGAGCCCCCTGATAAGTTGCGCGTACACGGCCCGTGACCAGGGAAAGCGGCCGGCGTCTTCCTCCGTTTCCATCGTGGCCAGGCTCTTCTCGTCGATCGCCACCATGACGATGTCGGGATCTGGCGTGAGGCGCGCGGCCTGGTCCCGCACGAAGCTGTCCAGCAGCCGGTTTTCGAATCCACGCAATGCATGCAGGCCAAAAAGCTCGAGGCCGCCAAGCACGAGCGCGGCGAGTGCCAGCAGCGGGAGCGTGCGTTTCATCGCCCGCTCATCACCTCGCGCAGTGCGTGGAACAGATCGATGCTGGCGTCGATCTCGTCGCGGTTGATCGACACGCTCT
>DASQIG010000304.1:0-1714 GCA_035631735.1 Burkholderiales bacterium
GATCGCGGTGTACTCGCGCCGGCGGTCCGAGCCGATCAGCCCGACCACCGCCGGGCCGCTGTGGATGCCGATGCCCACATCGAAGCTCGCATCCGCCGCGCCGAGGTCGTGCTTGAAGGCCTGCAGCGTGTCGGCCATATCAAGTGCGCAGGCCACGGCGTGGCGCGCGTGCTCCGCGTCGTCGAGCGGCGCGCCCCACAGCGCCATGATGCAATCGCCGATGAACTTGTCGAGCGAGCCGCCATGGCGGAAGACCACGTCCACCTGCCGCGAGAAATAGTCGTTGAGCAGCGCCACCACCTCGGCGGGCGCCTTCGTCTCCGACAGCGTGGTGAAGCCGCGGATATCGGAGAACAGCACCGACACTTCGCGCGTCTGCCCGGCGCCCTCCAGGCCGCCGCGCTCGAGGAGCTGCTTCACGACGTGCGGGTTGACGAAGCGCGAGAACTGCGCGATCGCCTGCCGGCGCGCGTGCCGCTCCTGCAGGTAATCGGCGAGCGCGGCAGCGGCGTAGAAGGTCCACGCGGCGGCGAGCGGCGTTAGAGCGGGCGCCAGAAGCAGCGCGCCTGCCGCCTGGTAGGACGCCCAGAGCAGGCCCGCCGAGGCAAGTGCCAACGCACCGCCGAGCACGCGTGCATCGAGCTGGGCGCGAAAGCCGATGAAGAGCAGCACGATGAGCAGTATGGCGATGGCGGCGGCCCACGCCGGCGACGCGTAGCGCATGTGCCGGTCGTTCTTCAGGTTCTCGATCGCGGTGCCGAGGATCTCGCCGCCCGGATGAACGCTTTCGATCGGTGTGACGCGCAGATCCTGCAGTCCGGTCGCCGCGGTGCCGACGATCACGATCTTGCCGGCAAACTCGTCCGCCGGACGCGTGCGCTTCGAGCGATTGAAGTCCTCGTAGAGGTCGCTGTAGGACACATGAGGAAAGCTGCGCGCGCCACCGCGCCACGCCAGCACCATGTCGTCCGCGTCCGGCACCGCGTAGCCAAGGTCTGCAGCGACACGCACCGGGAGCGACGGCACGCGCCAGCCGCCGATGACGTCGCGCAGCAAATAGCGCCGGCCGACGCCGTCCTCGTCCGGGATGAAGCTGATAAGTCCCGCGCGCCAGTCCTCGCGTCGGAGGATGAGCGGCGGAATAAGACCCGCGCGCGCATTGGGATCCGCCCCCGGCTGCCGGTCGATGTGCAGGTCGGCCGCCAGCTCGGCGAGCCGCACACCATCCGCCTCGCGCTTGAGCGGCAGCTTAAACACTCCAAAATAAGTATTGCGGTGCTGCGCCACTGTCTCTGCAAAGGCCGCGTCGTCTTGGCGACGGAAAATGTCCGGCTCGGCGAAATTCATGTCGAATACGATGGCGCGCGGCTTCTGCGCCGCGAGGCCTTCGATGAGTTCGGCGTGCACCACGCGAGGCCACGGCCAGCGGCCGGCTTCCTGCTCCATGCGCGCGAGGCTCTTCTCGTCGACGTCGACGAACACAATCTCGGGATCGGGCGCGAGCTTCGCGGCCTGCGAGCGCACGAAGCTGTCGAGCAGCCGATTTTCGAATCCGCGCAAAGCATGCAGGCCGAAAAGCTCGAGGCCGCCAAGCACGAGCGCGGCGAGTGCCAGCAGCGGGAGCGTGCGTTTCATCGCCCGCTCATCACCTCGCGCAGTGCGTGGAACAGATCGATGCTGGCGTCGATCTCGTCGCGGTTGATCGACACGCTCT
>DASQIG010000305.1:0-3330 GCA_035631735.1 Burkholderiales bacterium
GCGGCCGCCGAGCTGGTATTTGCTCACCGCGCGATTGTGCTCCTCGATCGTGCGCGAAAACTGGCTCGAGCCGTCGCCGCGCGAAACGTAGTAGAGCGCATTGGTCTGGCCGGGCTGCAGCGCGGCGTGCAACGAAGCAAGCCCGGGCATGGCGATCGGCGTCGGCGGTAGGCCGGCGCGCGTGTAGGTGTTGTACGGGCCGTCCTCGAGCAGGTGGATCTTCTTCAGGTTGCCGTCGAAGCTCGCGCCGAGGCCGTAGATCACCGTCGGGTCGGCCTGCAGCCGCATGCCGATGCGCAGCCGGTTGACGAGCACCCCGGCGATCTGCTCGCGCTCCTCGGCGCGGCCGGTCTCCTTTTCGATGATCGAGGCCATGATTAGCGCTTCGTGCGGCGTCTGGTAAGGCAGGTTCGCCGCGCGCGCCTCCCATTCGTCGCGCAGGTGCCGCTGCAGGGCGTGATAGGCGCGCCGCAGGACATTGAGGTCGCTTGCGCCTCTTGCGAAGAGATACGTGTCGGGGAAGAACAGGCCCTCGGGGTGCGGCTCGGCCGCCTGGATGCGCGCGAGGATCTCGGTGTCCTCGAGCTTCGAGCTGTCGTGCTTCAGGTCCGGGCTCGCATCGAGCGCCGCGCGGAACTGTGCGAAGGTCCAGCCCTCGATGAGCTGCACCTGCGCCTGGGTGACGTCGCCGCGCGTGAGCTTGTCGAGGAGATCGATCGGCGTGATCGGCTGCGCGATGAGGTAGTTGCCCGCCTTGATGTCCCGGCTGCGGCCGAGCGCGCGCGCGAGCGCCTCGAAGTGGTACGGGCGCACCTTGATGCCGGCGCGCTCGAGCTGGCTCACCGCCGTGCGAAAGTGAGCGCCCTGCGGGATTTCCACCTCGGCAGGCAGGGCTTTGATGTCGAGCGGTGATGCGACGTACCACGCGGCGTATCCTCCGGCGCCGAGCACGACGAGCAGTACGAGTGCGAGAAAAGTTTTCAGAGTAGTGCGCGGTAAAATTGCGATTCTACGATGCAGCGCGCGCGCCTCAGCCGCTATGGTTTGCTCTCCGTCACGGGCGCTGATGCGCGTGCGTTTCTGCACGCGCAGCTCACCAACGACATCGAACATCTTGCGCCCGATCGCTGGGCGCTCGCCGGCTGGTGCTCAGCCAAGGGACGGCTTCTTGCAAGCTTCCTCGTGATCCCGTCGCCGCAGGGATTCCTTCTGCAAGTTGCGCGCGACCTCGCCGAGCCGGTGGCGAAGCGGCTCGGCATGTTCGTGCTGCGCGCGAAGGTAAAAATCACCGACGAGAGCGGCACGTGGGCGCAGCACGGTGTGTGGGACGCTGATATCGCGGGACCGGACGTGGCGTGGAACGGCAACATCGCCACGGTGCGCGTCGAGCCGCGCCGCTACCTGCAGCTCGGCCCGGCCGCCGAGCTGCGCGAGGCGCCGAATGCCGACGAAGTGCAGTGGACGCTCCAGGAAATCCGCGCCGGCCGGCCGCTCATCACGCGCGCGACGCAGGACCAGTTCGTGCCGCAGATGGTGAACTTCGAAACGCTCGGCGGCGTCGATTTCGGCAAGGGCTGCTACCCCGGCCAGGAAATCGTGGCGCGCGCGCAGTACCGCGGCCAGGTCAAGCGGCGCATGGTTCACGCGCGGGCGCCCGCGGGCGTGGCGCTCGCGCCGGGCCAGGCATTTAACGGCGGAACGGTCGTCGATGTCGCGCCTGCCGAAGGCGGCGCCGAGCTCCTGGCGGTCGTGCCGGTCTGAACTACTACGTCTACTACAAGGTGGATCTTGCGCGCGTCGCAGAGCTGCGCGCCGGCGTCGAACGGCTATTCGCGGTGATCAAGCGCGAGTGCGGTGTGCGCGGGCGCTGGATGCACCGGCGTGACGACGCCACCACCTATATGGAGGTTTACGAGGGCGTGAAAGACGAGGCCGCCTTCGAGCGGCTGCTCGAGCGCGAAGGCGCCAAGCTCGGGGTGCAGCGGCGAGTAGAGCGCTTCGTATGTGCCTGATCGTTCTCGGCTGGCGAGCCCACCCGCGCTACCCGCTGCTCGTCGCCGCCAACCGCGATGAATTCCACGGCCGTGCGGCGGCGCCCGCCGCCTTTTGGCGCGACCGGCCTGAGATCCTCGCCGGGCGCGACTTGCAGGCGATGGGCACGTGGATGGGCGTTAGCCGCAGTGGCCGCTTCGCGGCGGTGACCAACTATCGCGGCGCGCGCGAGCCTTCTGCAGCCGAATCACGCGGCGCGCTGGTCAGCACCTTCCTCGCCGGCACCGCAACTGCGGCGGCCTACATGTCGGAGGTCGCCGCCCGCGCGTCGCGCTATAGCGGCTTCAACCTGCTCGCGTGCGACCGGCAGGAACTGTGGTGGATGTCCAACCGGGATGGCGCGCCGCGGCGGCTCGAGACGGGGTACTACGCGCTCGGCAACTTGCTGCTCGACTCGCCCGACGTGCAGCCAGTAAAACACCGCATCACCGACACACCGCCGGCGGTGGAGCCCTACTTCACCGTCCTCGCCGCCGCGAAGATCGTGAATCCCGAATACGGCACGCGCTGCTCCACCGTGCTGCTCGATACTGGCAACGAGATCCGCTACTCCGAGCGTACTTTCGCCCCGGATGGCGCCGATGGCGAGACCGTGCATTTGCAGTTCCCCATCTAGGGCAGCTTCCACGTCGCTTAGCCCAGCTCCGACGTCGCCCCCGCGAAAGCGGGGCCCCAGCTTTTTCTAAAGATCAGACTAGGCGCAGGCGCATCGACTGGTGCGGGATGCCGGCCTCCTCGTAGACCGCGCCTTCCGGCTCGAAACCCTCGGCGCGATAGAACTCGAGCGCATGCACCTGCGCCGATAGCGCGACTTCACGATGTCCGCGCCGCCGCGCCGCATCGATGAGCCGCCGGAGCATGGCGCGGCCTGCCCCCTGCCCGCGCCATTCCTTCAGCACCGCAATGCGCCCGATGTGCCCGTCGGGGAGTAGCCGCCCGGTGCCGATCGCCCGTCCGTCGCTGTACGCGAGCGCGTGAAGCGACGTCGCGTCGTTGTCGTCCACCTCCAGCTCGGGCGGGACGCGCTGCTCCTCCACGAACACGGTGAAGCGGATGCGGTTCGCCTCCCGCTGCGCCGCCGGCCAGTCGAGCAGTTCGATTTTGAGCATCGCGCGAAAAGTATAATCGCGGCATGAAAAGCCTCTGGAGCGACGCCGAGGCCGCGCAGTACAGCGGCCCGCTCGGACCGCGCGTCTACACCTCGCGCCTCCTCGGCCGCGACAAGTCGCTGGTGCTGCACGGCGGCGGCAACACCTCGGTCAAGCTGCGCGAGAAGAA
>DASQIG010000306.1:0-2417 GCA_035631735.1 Burkholderiales bacterium
GCGAGGTCCTCGCGCACCTGCTCGAAGAATTCGCGCGGCGAGTTGCCGACGGGCTCGATGCCGAGCACGCCGTAGCGCTCCTTCACGAACGGCGTGCGCAGGACGAGCGCAAGCTCCTTGTGCAGCCGCTCGATCACGGCGGCGGGCGTCTTGGCCGGCGCGAAGATGCCGACCCAAGAGGTGACGTCGAAACCGGCGAGTCCGCTCTCCTCGAAGGTCGGCACGTCGGGCAGCGCCGCAGAGCGCTTGGCGCTCGGCACGCCGAGCGCGACGAGCCGGCCGGTGCGCACGTACTGCTGCGCCGTAGCGATGGCGGTGAAGACCAGGGGAATCTGGCCGCCGACCACGTCGACGATCGCCTGCCCGCCGCCTTTGTAGGGCACGTGCTCGAGCCGCGCACCGGTGCGCAGCCTGAGGAGCTCGCCTGCGAGATGCGGCGTGCCGCCGGTACCGGAAGTGCCATACGCCAGGGGCTTTGTGCGCGCGAGCTCGATCATCTGCGGCAGCGTCTTCGCCGGCAGCGACGGATGCGCGACCAGGATCAGCGTCGCATCGCCGAGCTTGGTCACCGGCGCGAAATCGACCAGCGTGTCGAAGGGCACGCGCGTGAAGACGTGCGGGTTGATCACCATCGTGCCGTCGAAGCCCAGGAGCAGCGTGTAGCCGTCGGCCGGCGCTACGGCCACCGCCTGCGTGCCGATGTTGCCGCTCGCGCCCGGCCGGTTCTCGACCAGCACCGGTTGCCCGAGACGCATGCCGAGCGGCTCCGCCACGACGCGCGCGTTGTTGTCCGCGACGCCGCCCGGCGCGAACGGCACGATGATGCGCAGCGGCTTCGCCGGCCAGTCCTGCGCAGACGCGGCGCTCATTAAAATCGCCGCGAGACAAAACCATGCGCACGCGTGTAACAGGAAAATTGCTCTGACCCCTTTTTCTTTGCCTTGGTAGTCGAGCTCCGCTATGCGCCGCTGCCCTGGATCGGCGCGCTCGCCGTGCATTACTGGTTCGTCGTCTACGACGATGCCGGCGGCTGCCATCGCTGGGAAGTATGGCAGACCAAGGACGCCGGCGGCGCGAGCTATGGTCACGTGCATTGCGACCTGAAGCCGCCGCAAGCGGGTGTCGGCGGCGGGCCGTCGCGCCGCGCCGCCCGCTGGGACGGCGACGAGGCGCGGCGCATCGCCGAAGTGCTCGCCGAGCCGCAGCGCTATGCCGAGGGTCACCGTTATCGCTACTGGCCCGGGCCGAACAGCAACAGCTACGTCGCCTGGGTGCTACGGCGTGCCGGCATCGAGTACGCTCTGGACTGGCGAGGGATCGGACGCAAATGGCGAAGCTGACACTGCGCGAAGCGACGCGCGCCGACGCGCGCGCGATCGCCGAGATCCACGTCGCCGCGTGGCGCGCCGCGTACCGCGACCTGATGCCGCAGAGCTATCTCGAATCGCTGAGCATCGACGAGCGCGCCCGCATGTGGGAGAAGACCATCGCGAGCGCCGGCCCGGCGCAGCTCGCGCTTGCCGAGTTCGACGGCGAGCTCGCCGGCTTCTGCCTCTACGGACCGACGCGCGACCGCGAAGCGACCGACGTCGCCGAGATCTACGCGGTGAACGTGCATCCGGCGCGCTGGCGCCAGGGCGCGGGACGGCTGCTGTGCGCGCATGCGCTGCGCGAGGCGGCCGCGCGCGAGCACACGGTGATGACGCTCTGGGTGATCAGCGGCAACGGCCGCGCGCGCCGTTTCTACCAGCGCCTGGGCTTCGCGACCGACGGCGCCGCGCGCATCAACACGCAGCTCGTCGGCAGCCCGTTCGACGAGGTGCGCTACCGGAGGGCGATCGGGTGAAGCCGGTGATCCTCGCCGCCGTGCGCCCGCAGGGCGGCGTCGCGGTGCGCCGTGCGCTCGGCGAGTACGCGGAGGTCGTCCCGGTCTACGAGTACGGCGACGCGGTCGCCGCGCTGCGCGCCCGGCGCGACATCGCTCTCGTGCTCTGCGGCGTGTTCTTCGATGAGTCGCATGCGCTCGATCTGCTGCGCTTCGTGCGGCGCGAGCTCGCCGCCCTGCCCTTCGTCGCCTGCCGCATCGGCGGCCGGGCGGTCGCGCCGGTGATGGTGGAGGCGATCGGCATCGCGGCAAAAAGCATGGGCGCCCAAGCCTTCATCGACATGCCGCTGCTCGACGCCGATACCGCGACCGACGTCGAGTTCCGCAGCCTCGTGCTGCGCCACATCCGGCCTAAATAGGGACAGACCGGACAAACCCTATTTACTGGTCCATCGCGCTCGGCGCGAAGAGCTCCTCGAGCCGCACGCGCCGCGGCGTGAGGCCTTGCTCCTGCGAGTATTGCGCGGCGGTCTCGAGCACCAAGCGATTGGCCTTCACGCCGTGGCGCACGAGCGGCGTGCGCAGCGCCTCC
>DASQIG010000307.1:0-3860 GCA_035631735.1 Burkholderiales bacterium
AACGCACAAGGTCCCGTGTCCACGAACCATCTGGATGCCGCGTGATCTCATCGCCGGCCATCAGGCAATTCGCGACGTATGCGGTGAGTGTAGGCACGTGATGGAAGGTCTAGCGTGTATTGGTTGACAAATTAGTTGACAGATATGGCGGTGAGCAAGGCGCCGATTTTCGCGTCACGACTGTCATCGGTTCATTGGATCAATACGTTACCACCGTGAAACGGCCAAAAGCTGTTCCGCCCACGGGAGATGTGCATGCAGGAGGAAGGAATTGCATCGCTAACGCCTAAAGCACCGCGACTACCCGATCGCCTACGCGACCGCACGACGGCGGAGCTAAGACCAACGGCGCCGGTGACCGTCGGCCATTCGGGCTCCGTCCCCGAATTCAGTGGTGATGATGACCGTGGTCGTGCCCGTGCCGATGCGGACGATGCTCGTGCGGCACGCGCGGGTCCTGACTGAAGACGAGTGACTTGATGGTCACCGGCACAGTGCCCGAGGGCATGCGGATGCGGCCGAGGTCGATGTAGTCGAAGTCGCGCAGCGCGATGCCGTCGAGCACCAGCACCTCGGAGGCGAGCTTGAAATCCTCCTTGAGAATGCCGCCGATGGTCTGCGCCACGTCGCCGTCGAGGATCAGGTAGATCGGCTTTCGCTGCTCGATGGTGCGCGGTAGCGCGAGCTTGATGGCGCGCGCAAACGCGCCAAGCCGCGCGTACTCCGGTGCGCCGCGCCAGCGAAACGCCAGCGCGCACTCGGCCTCGCCTTCCGCGACGTCGAAAGCGGTGAAGTGCTCCCGGATAGCGGCGGCGAGTGCTTCTGCGTCGATGGTCTTCTCGAGCTGCACCGGCGGCTGCAGCACCTGCAGGTTCTTGCGCGGCAGGAGCTCGCCGGGCTGCGAGACGTACACCGTGTTCCCGGAAAGCTGCACGCTGTACTCGGAGGCGCCGAAGGCGGTGGCGCGGATGCATTCGCCGGGCGGCAGCAGCCGCCAAGGCAGGCGCCCCTGCCCGATCTTCTTCCGGACGGCAAAGCCGAGGCCGCGACCCAGATCGCCAAAGTCGTGCTGTTCGCGTTCGTAGACGTACTCGGCGACACCGCCCGAGAACATCACGCCGTCGATGTGCCCGAGACCCGGCAGCGGCTCGGTAAGGTAGAGATCATTGGGCTGCAGGATCGCGGCGCAGAGCGTCTCGGCGAGCCAGTCGGTGAGCCGCTCGAGATCGGCGCGCGAGACCTGCGTACCGAGCCGCCAGTCGAAGCCCGCCAGGCGTGCGAGCTTCGCCCCCTGCGGGTCGAGGCGCGTGATGCGCCCGGCATCGTCGACGACGATAAGGCGCCCGCCGATATGGATGGCGGCGGTCCCCTCGACCTCCCCATGCGCGCCGAGCGCGAGCTTGGTCGTGCCGCCGCCGATGTCGACGTTGAGGATGTGGCAATCCTCGTCATGCGAGCGCTTCGCGGCGCCTGAGCCGTACGCCGCGAGCATCGCTTCCATATGGTGGCCGGCGGCGGCGCAGACGAACTCGCCGCCCATCTCCGCGAGGAGCTCGCCGATCGCTTTGGCGTTCTCGCGGCGCAGCGCCTCGCCGGTCAGGATCACCGAGCCGGTGTCGACCTCGTCCGGATGGATGCGCGCGCCGGTATAGGCGTCGTCGATGATCTCGCCGATGGCGCGCTCGTCGATGCGCACGTCGCTCACGTAGGGCGTGAGCGCGACGGGCGACTGGTAGAGCGTGTCGCGGCCCACCACGAAGTAGCGGCTCGAGAGGTCCTCGCCCATGCGCCGCATGCGCACGCGCGAGAAGATGACCTGCGTGCCCGCCGAGCCGATGTCGATGCCGACGCTCGTCAGCGTGATGTTGTCCGCCTGCCAGAGCGGGTTGTCCTCGATCGGGCCGGCCGGACCGACGTCGTGGTCGTGATCGTGGTCGTGATCCGTGTCTTCGTCGTGCGTATGGCCCATCTCGTCGCCATGCGCATGGTCGGCGAGCGTGTGCGGGCGCTTGGGCTTCGTCATTCCACCGGACCCCGCCGCGGCTCGTAGCCCAGGCGCGCCGACACCGCCTGCGCGGTCGCCATCACGCTCGGTACGCAGTCCTGCATCACCTTCTTCGTCATGCGCTGCACCGGGGCGGCGACGCCGAGCGCGGCGATCACCGAGCCGGTGTGGTTGCGCACCGGCGCCGCGATCGCGCGCAGCCCCGGCTCGCTTTCCTCGTCGTCGATTGCATACTCGCGCGCCGCGACTTCCTCCAGTATGGCGAGCAGCTCGTCGCGCCGCGTCACGGTCTTCGGGGTGTACGCCTTCAGGCCGTTGCTCAGCACGCGCTTCACGTAGTCGGCCGGCTGATAGGCGAGCAGCACCTTGCCCACGGCCGTGCAATGCAAAGGCGCCCGGCCGCCCACGGCGGCCGCCATGCGGATGGCGTGGCGGCTTTCCATCTCGTAGACGTAGAGCACGCTCTCGTGGTCGACGATGCCGAGCTGCACGGTCTCGCCCGTCTTCTCGAGGAGCTCGCGCAGCTTTGGCCGCGCTTCGTTCGCCACATCCATGCGCCGGCGCACCAGCGCGCCGAGCTCGAAGAGCGCGACGCCGAGGCGGTATTTGCCGGTCTCGCTGTTCTGCTCGAGGAAGCCGGCGGAAGTGAGCGTCGCCGCGAGCCGGTGCACGGTGCTCTTCGCGAGGCGCAGGCGCGTGGCGAGCGTGGTGATGCCGAGCTCATCCTCCTCGCCGGAGAACGAGGTGAGCAGGCGGATCGAATTCGCTACCGACGAGAGTCGTGCGCGCGGGCGGTCCATAGATAGGTGGCGAGCAGGAAGGCGCAGGTGGCGGCGCCGATGAGCGGCGCCCAGGCGTCCGCCGGAGCGCTTAACTGCGGCAGCGCATATTTCAGCAACCCGTAAAGCGCCAGGGCGAAGCACAGCGCCGCGATCGCGACACTCATGCAGCGCGACGCAATCGCGGCGCGCTGGTCGGCGCGGCGCACCAGCCGCGCGATCCACCAGCCGTTCAGCTGGTCGGTCGTCGCCATGCCGAGCGTGAAGACGGCGCCGAGCAGCGCGGCGAACAGCGTGCCGCGCACCGCCGAGAAGACCAGCGCGTTGCTGATGGTGTCGAACGAGAGGGCGAACGCCGCGCCCACGGCGGCGATGACGGCTGGATGGCTCGCCTGCGCGAGGCGCGCCGGCAGCCAGTGCATGCGCACGCCGGCGAGCGCGACCGGCTGCCCGGCCGGCGTGCGCAACACCGCGAGCAGGTTGGCGCAGCCGAGCACCGCGAGGACGGCGATGGAGATCCAGGTACCGCTCGACTCGAGCCAGTGCGGCGGCTCCCAGGCGGCGGCGAGCGCCGCGACGGCGACCGCGACCAGCGTGACGACGAGCCCGTGGCCGAGCGAGAAGAAAAGCCCGCACCAGCGCCGCATTTCATCCCGTTTTGTCGTGCGGACGAAGCCATCGATCGCCGCGAGATGATCGGGATCGAGCCCGTGCTTCAAGCCGAGCACGAAGATCAGCGCTACGACGCTCATTTCTGGATGAAGAGCCTGTCCCATTCGCGCGTCCACTTGTCGTGCTCGTCGAGCACCGTCGCCGGATCGACCAGCGTGTACTCGAACTGGTTCAGGTGCGTGCGCACCCTGGTGCTCACCGGCACGCGGCCCATCGACTCGTAGAGGCTCTGGCCCTCGGGCGAGAGCACGAAATCGACGAACGCCTGCGCCGCCTCGCGATGCGGCGCCGCGCGCGCGATGGCGATGCCCTGCGCCCGCGCCACCACCGGCTGCACCGGCACCCAGTCGATCGGCGCGCCGCGGCGCTTGAACGACTCGGCATTGCTGTTGTAGACCGTGAGG
>DASQIG010000308.1:0-1786 GCA_035631735.1 Burkholderiales bacterium
ACTCGCCAAGCTCGAGGAGCGCACCAATCTGTTCCAGGCCGCCGCCAACGACGGCCTGTGGGACTTCGACGTCGAGAGCAACGAGGTGTATTTCTCGCCCCGCTGGAAGGCGATGCTCGGCTACGCGGACGAGGACATGCAAGGCTCGCCCGACTGGCGCAGCCTCGTGCACCCGGACGATCTGGCGCGCGTACAGACTGCGATCCGCGATCACGTCGCGGGCAAGACCCCGATCTTCGAGAGCACCCACCGCATGCGCCACCGCAACGGCGAGTGGCGCTGGGTGATCAGCCGCGCCACCGCGCGCGTCGACCAGCACGGCCGGCTGCTGCGCCTGGTCGGCGTCGAGCTCGACATCACCGAGCGCAAGCTTTACGAGGAAGCGCTGTTCCGCGAGAAGGAGAGCGCGCAGATTACGCTGCAGTCGATCGGCGACGGCGTCATCACCACCGATGCCAACTCCACCATCGACTACATCAACCCGGTCGCCGAGGAGCTCACCGGCTGGCGACTCGAGGACGCGATGGGCAGGCCCGTCGAGGAGATCTTCCGGGCCTTCCATGAGGAGACCTGCGAGCCCCTCGAGAATCCATTGACCGTCTCGATCCGCCGTATCCGCCCGATCAAATCGGTGCGGCCGATGCTGCTCATCCGCCGCGACGGCAACGAGCTCTACGTCGAGAGCACCGCCGCACCGATCCGCGACGGCCAGGGGCACGTCGCCGGCGGCGTGCTGGTGTTCCACGACGTCAGCGAGTCACGCGAGCTCAACCGGCGGCTTTCCTATCACGCGAGCCACGATCTGCTCACCGGGCTGGTCAACCGCCGCGAGTTTGAGAGCCGGCTCGAGCGGGCACTGAAGAGCGCCAAGGCGCGCGAGGCCTCCTACGCGCTCTGCCATCTCGACATCGACCAGTTCAAGATCGTCAACGACACCTGCGGGCACTCGGCGGGAGACGCGCTCCTCGGGCAGGTGGGTGCGCTCCTCAAGTCCAAGATTCGCTGGCGCGACACGCTCTCGCGCCTGGGGGGCGATGAGTTCGGCATTCTCCTCGAGAGCTGCTCGCTCGATGAGGCGATGCGTACCGCCGAGACGCTGCGCGAGGCAGTGCGCAACTTCCGCTTCACCTGGGAGGATCGCGTGTTCCGCCTCGGCGCCTCGATCGGTGTCGTGCCGATCAGCGCCGAGAACGAGGACGTGGCTTCGGTGCTGTCCGCCGCCGGCAGCGCCTGCACCGCCGCCAAAGAGGGCGGGCGCAACCGGGTCCACAGCTTCGCCGAGAACGACATCGAGCTCATGCGCCGCCGCCGCGAGATGCAGTGGGCGGCACGCATCAACGCCGCGCTGGAAGAGGGCCGTTTCGAGCTGTATCGCATGGCGATCCAGCCGCTGCAGCGGGTCGAGGCCGGCGCGCACTATGAGCTGCTGCTGCGCCTGAAGGACGAGACCGGGCGCATCGTGGCGCCGAATGATTTCATCGCCGCGGCCGAGCGCTACGGCATCACGCCGGCGATCGACCGCTGGGTGATCGAGAATGCGTTCCGCTGGCTGGTGTCCGAGGCCGACGAGCGCCAGAACCTCTTTCAGTGCTCGATCAATCTCTCCGGCCAGAGCCTCGGCGACGACAAGTTCCTGCCGTTCGTCATCGAGCAGCTGCGCCACAGCGGGCTCGACGCATCGAAGATCTGCTTCGAGATCACCGAGACCGCCGCGGTGGCCAGCTTCTCCCAGGCCAACCGCTTCATCCAGGCGCTCAAGCAGCAGGGCTGCAAGTTCGCGCTCGAT
>DASQIG010000309.1:0-1762 GCA_035631735.1 Burkholderiales bacterium
GTCGCTGTCGCTGCGTCTCTACGGCAACCTGTACGCCGGCGAGATGATCTTCCTGCTGCTGGCGGCGCTGACGCTGTCGCGCGGGCTCGACAGCCTCACCACGCTCGGCGGCGCCCTCGGCACGGTCGCGGGAGTGATCGGTCAGCTCGCCCTCGGCTTGATCTGGGCGGGCTTTCACGTGCTGATCATCACGCTGCAGGCGTTCATTTTCATGGTGCTGACGATCGTCTACCTGTCGATGGCCGCCGAGCATCATTGAAGTTTCCGCTATCGGTTTTTCGAGGAGAGTTGAATGGAAAACATTGCACACATCCAGGCCATGACCGTGCTGGCCGTCGGCATCATCTTCGGCATGGGCGCGCTCGGCACCGCCATCGGCTTCGGCATTCTGGGCGGCCGCTTCATCGAGGGCTCGGCGCGCCAGCCCGAGCTGCTGCCGGTGCTGCGCGTACAGATGTTCCTGGTCGCGGGCCTCTTGGACGCGGTGGCGATGATCGGCATCGGCTTCGCGCTGTTCTTCACGTTCGCGAATCCATTCGTGAGCGCGTTGCAGGCGGCGCACTGAGCCGAGCAGCTGACCGGCCGGGAGGCTTGAGACCGTGAACATCAATCTCACGCTCATCGTGCAGATGGTCGTGTTCGCCACGCTCATCTTTGCGGTGATGAAGTGGCTGTGGCCGCCGATTCTCAACGCCATGGCGGAGCGCGAGCGCAGGATCTCGCTCGGCCTCGCGGCTGCGGAGCAGGGCGAGCAGGAGCTCGCCGCGGCGCGCGGCAAGGCCGAGGGCATCGTGCGCGAGGCGCGCGAGCGCGCCAACCAGATCATCGATCACGCGCAGCACCGCGCCAACGAGCTGGTGGAGCAGGCGCGGGGCAGCGCCAGCAGCGAGGGCGCGCGGCTGATCGCCGCCGCGCAGCAGCAGATCCAGCTGGACGCGACGCGCGCACGCGAGACTCTCCGCCGCGAGGTCGCGGGCATCGCGGTCGGCGCCGCGGCCAAGCTCCTGGGGCGCGAGATCGACGCGAAGAAGCACGCCGAGCTGCTCGACAAGCTGGCGGCGGAGGTCTGAAGAGAGCCTCATGGCGGACAAGACCACCATCGCCCGGCCCTACGCGCGCGCGGCCTTCGAGGAGGCACGCGCGCGGCAGCGGCTCGATCCCTGGTCGGAGGCGCTGCACGTCGCCGCCGCCGTGGTCGCCGATCCGCGCGTGGTGGCGCTGCTCGGCAATCCGCACGTGACGCCGGAGGAGCTCGCGCGGCTCGTGACCGGCATCGCCGGGGCCAAGCTCGGGGATGAGGGCGCGAACTTCGTGGGCACGCTCGCCGCCAACCACCGCCTGGCGCTGCTGCCGCAGATCGCCGCGCTGTTCGATACGCTGAAGGACGCCGAGCAGGGTGTGGCCGACGTCACCGTCACTTCCGCCGCGCCGCTCGCCGTCGGACAGCGCAAGGCGCTGACGGGGGCGCTCGAGCGGCGCCTGAAGCGCACGGTGCGCTTGCATTGTGCGACCGACCCGGCGCTGATCGGCGGCGCGGTGGTGAAGAGCGGCGACCTGGTGATCGACGGCTCGCTCCGTACGCGCCTCGAGCGCATCGCCTACGAATTGACGAGTTAAGGAACCCACATGGCCATCAAGGCATCCGAGATCTCCGATCTCATCAAGCAACGCATCGAGAAGTTCGAGTCGGTCACCGAGGCGCGCAACGTCGGCACCATCATCTCGGTTACCGACGGCATCACGCGCATCCACGGCCTGGCCG
>DASQIG010000310.1:0-6966 GCA_035631735.1 Burkholderiales bacterium
TCCTCGGACACCGGCGCGGCGCCCGGCCGCGTCGATTCGCCGCCGATGTCGATGATCTGCGCGCCGTCCGCCGCCAGGCTGCGCGCGTGCGCGATCGCTGCATCGCGCGCGAAATAGCGGCCGCCGTCGGAGAACGAGTCGGGCGTGACGTTCACCACGCCCATGATGAGCGGCTGTTGCAGCCGGAATGAAAATCTGCCGCAGCGAAGCACTGCGGCAGAGGCTTCTTTAGGCGGAAGCGGCAGGCGCGGTGGCGCCCTCGGTGCCGCCTTCGCCGGCAGGCGGCTTGGTGGTCTGCGAGCCGGAGGGCTTGGGCGGCCGCGGCGGGCGCCCGGCCATGATGTCGCCGATCTGGTCGGCGTCGAGGGTTTCCCACTCGAGCAGCGCCTTGGTCATGGCTTCGACCTTGTCGCGGTTTTCTTCCAGCAGCTGGCGCGCCAGGCGGTATTGCGTGTCGATGATGCGCCGGATTTCGCCGTCGACCTTCTGCAGGGTCGATTCCGAAACATTCTTGTGCGTGGTGATGGAGCGGCCGAGGAACACCTCGCCCTCGTTCTCGCCGTACACCATGGTGCCGAGCTCGTCCGACATGCCCCAATGCGTCACCATGCGCCGGGCGATCTCGGTGGCGCGCTCGAAGTCGTTGGCGGCGCCGGTCGTCATCTGCTTCATGAAGAGCTCTTCCGCCACACGACCGCCAAACAGCACCGCGATCGCGTTGAGGAGCCGATCGCGGTCCTGCGAGTAGCGATCCGTCTCCGGCAGCTGCATCGTCACGCCGAGCGCACGCCCGCGCGGGATGATGGTCACCTTGTGAACCGGATCGGTCTTCGGCAGCAGGCGCGCGACGATCGCGTGACCCGACTCGTGGTACGCGGTGTTGCGGCGCTCTTCCTCGGGCATGACCATCGAGCGGCGCTCGGCGCCCATGATGATCTTGTCCTTGGCGCGCTCGAAGTCGTCCATGTCGACGAGGCGCTTGTTCTGCCGCGCGGCGAACAAAGCCGCTTCATTGACCAGGTTCGCGAGATCCGCGCCCGAGAATCCAGGCGTGCCGCGGGCAATGATGTCGGGCTTGACATCGGGTGCCAGCGGCACCTTGCGCATGTGCACCTTGAGGATTTCCTCGCGGCCGCGAATATCGGGCAGCGGCACCACCACCTGGCGGTCGAAGCGGCCCGGGCGCAGGAGCGCCGGGTCGAGCACGTCCGGCCGGTTGGTCGCGGCGATGACGATCACGCCCATGGTGGCCTCGAAGCCGTCCATTTCGACGAGCAGCTGGTTCAGCGTCTGCTCGCGCTCGTCATTTCCGCCGCCCAGGCCCGCGCCACGCTGGCGGCCTACCGCGTCGATCTCGTCGATGAACACGATGCACGGCGCGTGCTTCTTGGCCTGCTCGAACATGTCGCGCACCCGTGCCGCGCCGACGCCGACGAACATCTCGACGAAGTCCGAGCCCGAGATCGAGAAGAACGGCACCTTGGCCTCGCCGGCGATCGCGCGGGCGAGCAGCGTCTTGCCGGTACCGGGCGAGCCGACCATCAGCACGCCGCGCGGGATGCGGCCGCCGAGCTTCTGGAACTTGGACGGATCGCGCAGGAAGTCGACCAGCTCCGCCACCTCGTCCTTGGCTTCTTCGCAGCCGGCGACATCGGCGAAGGTCACCGTGTTGGTGGATTCATCCAGCATGCGGGCGCGCGACTTGCCGAACGAGAACGCGCCGCCGCGGCCGCCGCCCTGCATCTGGCGCATGAAGAAGATCCACACGCCGATGAGCAGCAGCATCGGGAACCAGGAGACGAAGATGTTCATGAGGAGCGAGGGCTCCTCTTCCGGCTTCGCTTCGATCTTCACGCCGTACTTGAGCAGGTCCGACACCAGCCAGATGTCGCCCGGCGAGTAGCTCGTCACCCGCTTGCCGTCGACCGTCTGCGCCTTGAGCTGGCGGCCCTCGATGGTCACCTTGGAGATCCGGCCAGACTTGACCTCTTCCAGGAACTGCGAATACTCCATCGGCGCCTGGGCGGTCTGGCGGTTGTTGAACTGGTTGAACACGGTCATCAGCACGAGCCCGATAACGAGCCAGATGACCAGGTTCTTGAGCATGTTGTTCAAAGACTTACTCCTGTTTTTTGCGGCTGCAGCGAACGGCCCATCTTACGCTGATTTCTCGCCACGACATAGGTTTCCCGGGACTCGCCGCGCGAGGCGCCGGGCTTGCGCACGCTCACTTTGCCGAATTCATGTTTCAAACGTTGCAATACTTCATCGAACGCCTCGCCATGCAACGCCTTGAGCACGAGTACTCCGTCGCTCTTCAAGGCTTTTCCGCACACATCGATCGCCGCGTGAGCCAGCTCCGCGGCGCGCGCCTGGTCGACGTTTGCCACGCCCGACAGGTTCGGCGCAACGTCGGAAAGAACGACATCGGCCCTGGCGCCGCCGAGCGCTTCGATGAGCTTTGCGTCGCGAAAATCGCCCTTTAGCACGGTCACGCCTGAAATGGGGGCAATCTCGAAGAGATCAACGGCAATCACCTTGCCGAGCGGCCCGACCTTTTGCGCCGCCACCTGCGACCAGCTGCCCGGCGCCGCGCCCAGATCGACCACGATCGCGCCCGGGCGGAAAAGCTTCTCGCGCTGGTCGAGCTCGAGCAGCTTGTACGCGGCGCGCGAGCGGTAGCCCTGCTCGCGTGCCTTGCGCACGTACGGGTCCGTGACGTGGCGGCGCAGCCACTGCTTGCTCGATTTCGGCATGCCACCGGGGAGAATACCCCGGCGCTCAAGCAGTGTCGGTTCTCAGCAGCGCGGCGATTTGCTCACGGGTGATCGGCTTGCTGAACAGGTAGCCCTGCATCTGGTCGCAGCGCAGGAGCCGCAGCAGCTTCGCCTGCTCCTCGGTCTCGACGCCTTCGGCGATCACCTTGAGGTGCAGCGAATGGGCGAGCGAGACCATGGTCTGGATGAGCGTCATGCTGGTCGGATCCTCGACCATGGTGGCGAGGAAGGAGCGGTCGATCTTCAGCGCTTCTACCGGCAGCCGCGCGAGGTAGAAGAGCGAGGAATAGCCGGTGCCGAAGTCGTCGATGGCGATGCCGATTCCGAGCCGCCGGACCGCGCTCAGCTTTTCGATGCTCGCGTCGATGTCCTCCATGACGAGGCTCTCGGTGAGCTCGAGATCGATGGCGGTGGGCGAAACGCCCTCGGCGATCGAGCGCTCGACGGTCTCGACGAAGTCACGCTGGCGCAGCTGGATCGCCGATACGTTGACCGCGACCTTGGGCGGCGCGAGGCCGGCCTCGGCCCAGCCGCGGTGATCGAGCGCCGCGCGGCGCAGCGCCCAGGAGCCGGCCTGCAGGATGAGCCCGGTTTCTTCCAGTAAGGGGATGAACTGCAGCGGCGGCACGAGGCCGAGATGCGGGCTTTGCCAGCGGATGAGCGCCTCGAGCCCGGCGATGGTGCGGCCGTCGGCGTGGTACTTCGGCTGGTAGTGCAGGACGAACTCCTCTTTCTCGAGCGCCTGGCGAAGCCGGCTCTCGAGCGAGAGCTTCTCGGCGATGCGCGCCGTCATCTCCTGCGTATAGAAGACGTAGCGCTCGCCCGTTGCCTTCGCTTTCTTGAGCGCCGCCTCGGCGTTGCGCAGCAAGCGGTCCGCATCGGTGGCGTCGTCGGGAAACAGTGCGATGCCGACGTGCGCCGACATGCGCAGCTCGGCTTCGCCGGCGACGAAAGGCACGCCGAGCACCTCGCCGGCGCGGCGCTCGGTGCGCCGCGCGATCTCCTCGGCGTTGCTCAGTCCCGGCATGACGATGGCGAAGTGATCGGCGCCCAGGCGCGCAAACCAGCTCGTCGCGAGCGCGCCCTGCCGCAGGCGCTTCGCCAGCTCGACGAGCAGCGCATCTCCGGCCTGGCGGCCGAGGCTGTCGTTCACGCTCTTGAAGCGCTCGAGGTCGAGGATCTGCAGCGACACGCGCTCGGCCTTGCGCGCCGCCTCCTCGAGCTGCAGCTTGAGCCGCTCCTGGAACAGCGTGCGGTTGGGCAGGCCGGTGAGCGGATCGTAATAGGAGACGTAATCGAGCTTCTGCGCCTTCTGGATGTGATCGAGCGCGTAGGCCACGTCGCCCGCCAGCTCGCGCAGCAGGCGCAGCTCCTCCTCGTCGAAAAAGCCGACATCCGCGGCATAGAGCGCGAGCACGCCGACCGCCTCGCCCTCGACCATCAGCGGCAGGATGGCGAGCGAATTGATGCCGCGCTCGTCGAGCTCCTTGCGCATCAGGCGCTGCGGATCGTTCTTCACGTCGTTGGAGAGGATCGCCGCCTTGGCGCGGATGGCGCGGCCGGCGAGGCCGCGGCCCTCGGGCTTGCTCTCGAGCACAGCGAGCGGCGCCCCGGCGAGAAACCCTTCGACATCGTCGCCATGGGCGGCCACCGGCCGCACCAGCGCCGCCTCGTGGTCCACGAGCCCGATCCACGCCATGACGAAGCGCCCCGCCTCGACGGCCACGCGGCAGGCCTCGTCGAAGAGCTGGCGCTGCTCGCGGATGCGCACGATGGCGCCATTGATGCCGCTCAGCACTGCGTGTACGCGGTTCAGGCGCCTGATGCGCTCCTCGGCCAGCTTGGACTCGGTGATGTCCTGCAGGGTGTTGAACCAGCGAAGCGGGCCGGCGCTGTCCGCGTCGGTCGCGAGCGGCTCGATCATCTGGCGAACGTGGATTACGCCGCGCTCGCCGTGCTGCACGCGGTATTCGAGCTCGGCGCGGCGGCCCGTCCTGCCCGCCTCGGCGGCCGCCGCGCGGAAGCGCGCGCGGTCCTCCGGGTGCACGAGCTGCAACCACGCGCGCGTGCTTCGCGGCAGGTTGTCCGGCGCAACGCCCGCAAGCTGCGGCAGCGTTTCGGACCACCTCTCGAAAGCGCCGTCCGCCCCGGTCACGACGTGCGCGAGCCGCGCCATGACCTGCGCCTGGCGCAGGCCTGCCTCGCGTTCGCGCAGCGCCTCGCTAAGGCGGACGAGCTCGGTCACGTCGCGCGAAATGCCGTCGGCGCGCCCCGCCTTGCCGGAGGCATCGGTGACGAAGCGCCCGTGACTCTGTATCCAGCGCACTTCGCCGGAAGGCTTCAGGATCCGGTATTCCGACTGGTAGTCGCGTGGCACCGGCATTTCCAGAGCGGCCGTCACGCGCGCCCGATCCTCCGGATGCACCAGCGCAACCCAGGTATTGCGGTGCTGGTAGAACTCGCGCGGCTCGCGCCCGAAGACCGCGCTCGCGGCCGGGCTGATGTAGAGCACCTCGCGCGAAGGCACGGCAATGGACCAGACCACATCGGGCAAGGCCGTGACGACCGATTTCAGCCGCTCGCCGAGCGCATCGAGCTCGCTTTGCGCCACACGGCGCGCTGCGCGCTCGCGTGCTGCGCTCACCGCGTTCCTCACGGCAGTCGGCAGCCGCGCGAGGCGATCCTTTAATACGTAGTCGTCGGCGCCGAGCCGGATCGCCTCGACCGCCTTCTCCTCCCCGATCGTGCCGGAGACGATGAGGAGCGGGACGTCGGGATGGCGCTTCTTCAGCAGCTCGAGCGCGCGCAGGCCGCTGAATCCGGGCAGGCGGTAATCGGCGAGCACCACGTCGGGCGGCGGCTCGAGCGCGCGCAGAAAGTCCGCTTCCCGGCACACGCGCGTCCAGGCGAGCTCGTAACTCGCCTCGCGCAACGCCCGGAAAATGAGCTGCGCGTCGGCCTCGCTATCCTCCACATGGACGACCCGGACCTCTCCCTTCACGCTCTTGATATAACGAGGGCCGCCCGGGCTGTCTGTCCTGAAATCTATACTACTCGAGCTCGACCACCCCGTGCCGGAGGGCGAACTTCACGAGCGAAGGAAGGTCGCGCAGTCCGAGCTTCTCCATCAGCCGCTCGCGGTAGGTCTCCACGGTCTTGCGCGAAAGCGAGAGCGTACCGGCGATGTGCAGAACCGAGTGCCCGTCCGCGAGCAGCTTGAGCACCTGGCGCTCGCGCGCGCTCAGCCGCGAAAGCGCATCCGCAGGCCCGTTGATCATCCGCTCGAGCAGCTCGTCGGCGAGCGGCGCGCTGAGATAACGCCGGCCGGAGTGCACCGTGCGGATCGCCTCGACCAGCTCGTCGCCGGCGCTGGACTTCAGCACATAGCCGTTCGCCCCGGCTTCCAGCGCGCGGCGCACGTGCTCGCTGTTCGAGTACATCGAGAGCATGACGACGCGAGTCGCGGCGCAGCGCCCACGGATCATGCGCACCGCTTCCGTGCCGTTCATTTCGGGCATCGCCTGGTCCATCACCGCGACGTCCGGCCTGCTCGCCAGGCAGGAGCGCACTGCGTCCGCGCCGTTGCTGGCGAGCGCCACCACGCGCATGTCGGGACGGCTATCGATCAGCGCGCGCAGGCCGTCGGTGATCACCCGGTGATCATCGGCGAGCAGGATCCTGATTTTCAGAGCGGCACTTTCACGGTAAGGCGCGTGCCGCCTTCGCGCAGCGCCTCGATGACAAAGCGGCCGCCGATGGCTTGCGCGCGCTCGCGCATCGTGACCAGGCCGAGCCCGCTCCGTTGCGGCGTTGGCGCCGCGTCGGCGAAGCCGACGCCGTCGTCGGCGATTGACATCACGAGTTCGCACGCGGAACGCCAAAGCGTCACGGCGACGCTGCGGGCACGCGCGTGCTTCGCGACGTTGTTGAGCGCTTCCTGCGCGATGCGAAAGAGGGCGGTCTCGACCTCCGGCGCGGGGCGCTCATCTGCGTCTGCCGCCTGCACGGAAACCGCGATCCCGACGCGCTGGCTGAATTGCTTGCCGTACCAGTCGAGCGCCGCCGGCAAGCCGTGGTCGTCGAGCATCGGCGGGCGCAGCTCGCCGGCGATGTTTTCGATCGCCGCGGCGGTCGACTTCACCAGCGCGAGCGAATCCCTCACCCGCGCGGCCGTCTGCGCGCTGTCCGC
>DASQIG010000311.1:0-9129 GCA_035631735.1 Burkholderiales bacterium
CATTCCGGCGCCAAGCGCGGCGGCGCTCGCAGGCGCCGCGGCGGCCGTGCCGCCGCCGGCGGCCGCAGGCGCGCCGGGCGCCGCGCCGCAGCCGCCGATCCCGGCCGCACCGCCGGTGCCTCAGCCAAGCGCTATCTACCAGGAAGCGGCCTCGGTCATCGCCAACCGCGAGAGCGGCGTGCTTTACGTACGCGCGACCTCCAAGCAGCACGAGAAGGTCCAGGAATTCCTCGACCAGGTGCTCGCCGGCGCCAAGCGCCAGGTACTGATCGAAGCGACGGTCGCCGAAGTGCAGCTGCGCAACGAGTACCAGCGCGGCATTACCTGGGAGCGCATGCGCACCACCGGCTTGTCAGCAGGACAGCCCGTGATCCAGCCGACGACCTCGGCGACGCCCGGGTTCAACCCCTCGCCGTTCTTCATCGGCTTTATCTCGAGCGGCGGCAGCTTCAGCGTGACGCTGAAGCTGCTCGAGCAATTCGGCGATGTGC
The DNA here is from genome assembly GCA_035631735.1 of Burkholderiales bacterium. Lineage (GTDB taxonomy): Bacteria > Pseudomonadota > Gammaproteobacteria > Burkholderiales > SG8-39 > SCGC-AG-212-J23. Next base: position 492 of record DASQIG010000311.1, read on the forward strand.
GCGTGCTTTCGAGCCCGAAGCTCTCGGTGCTCAACAATCAGACCGCCATCCTGCGGGTCACGCGCGACATCATCTACTTCACCATCACGCCTTCGGGCACGCCGGTGGCGGTCACGGGCGGTGGCACAGCGGTGGTGCAGCCTTCGTTCACCACGACGCCCAACATCGCCGCTGAAGGATTCATGATGGCGGTGCTGCCGCAAGTGAGCGCTGCGGACGCGATCGTGCTCAACGTGCGGCCCACGATCCGCCGCCGCGTCGACTCGGTCACCGACCCGAACCCGGCCCTGCAGGTGACGGCGAGCAACCCCAACGCGGTGCCCAATGTGATCCCGGTCTTCGAGACGCGCGAATTCGACTCGATGCTGCGCCTGCAGAGCGGGCAGATCGGCGTGCTCGCAGGCCTGATGCAGGACATCGTGGAGAACACCGATACCGGCATTCCTGGAATCCGCAGCATCCCGATCATCGGCGAGCTCCTGTCCAACCGCAGCGATCTCAGCCGCAAGTCCGAGCTCGTGATCTTCCTGCGCGCGACCGTGATCCAGGATCCAAGCCTCGACGGTGACTTTAGCGCGCTGCGTCACCAGCTGCCGGGCGAGGATTTCTTCTCCAAACCCAACCCGGGCAAGCTCGCGCCTCCGCTGCCGCCGAGCGGCTGGCCCGCGCGTTGAGCCCGCGCTACCCATGAGCCTGCTGCTCGAGGCACTCAAGAAGGCCGAGAGGGCCAAGGAGGAGGCGCAACGTCGCGCGCGCGGCGAGAGCGCCAGCTCCGGCGGCGCACCCGATGCACCTGCGGCTGAGCGCAGGAACGTCGTGACGCGCGACAAGCTGCCCGAGATCACGGCGCCGCTCGAGATCATGACCGAAGACCTGGTGCCTCCGCCGGCAGCGCCAACCCCACGCCCACCGCTCGAAATCGCTCCGGAGCCGGAGCCCGCCAAGACGGCCCGCCCGCGCGGCGCCCCGGCGAGCGTCCAGGAGCAAGCGGCCTCCCGGGCAAGCGCGAAGAAGGTCTTCGAGGCCAAGTTCCGCGAGCCCAATCCGCGCATGCCGTTCTACGTCACGATCGGCGTCCTCGGCGTCTTTGCGTTCGGCACCTTGATCTATTTCTGGTACCAGCTGCGGCCGCCGAGCTCGCTCGTGAACCTCAATCCGCCGCGCCAGACCGAGGCGAGCCCGCCGCTCGCGGAGGCCAGCCAGCCGGCGGCCGTCACTCCAGGGCCCGCACCTGCATCGAGTGCGATTCCCGGCCTTCCCGCGACGGCGGCGAAAAGCGCCGCGCCCGCGCCGACGCCCGTTGCCGCGGCGCCTGCGGCGAGCGTCGAAGCGCAGGTGGAGACGCCGCGGCTGCGGCCCGCGGAGCCGCGACGCATCGCTCCCGCGCTGCCCGCGTTTCCCGAAAGCGCCGCCAGCGTCTCGCGCACTCCGCCGCAAGTGCATCCGAAGGTCGCGGCCGGCTATGCGGCTTATGCCGGCGGCGATCTAAGCGGGGCACGCAGCGCGTACGAAGACGCGCTGCGCGAGGAGCCGGCGAACCGCGATGCGCTGCTTGGGCTGGCCGCGCTCGACGTGCGCAGCGGGCGCTATGAAAGCGCTGAAGCGCTGTACCTGCGCGCGCTGCAGATCGATCCGCGCGACGGCGATACGCAAGCCGCGTTGATCGCGCTCCGCTCAGGACGCATTGATCCCCTGGTGACGGAAAGCCGCGTGAAGATACTGCTCGCGGCCGATCCCACGGCGCACGCGCTGCGCTTCACCCTTGGCAACCAGCTCGCCGCCCAGAACCGCTGGGCCGAGGCGCAGCAGGAATACTTCAAGGCCTACATCGCGGACCCGGACAACGCGGATTTCGCCTACAACCTCGCCGTGAGCCTCGATCATCTGCACCAGCGCGGCCAGGCGCTCGAGTATTACCAACGGGCGATCAGCCTGGGCGAAAAGCGCGGCGCCGGTTTCGACCTCACCGCCGCCCGCGCCCGTGCCGCCCAGCTCGCGCTCTAAAGCCGCCCCGCCGATGAATTCGCCCGGCAATCCCCAAGCGAAGCGCCATCTCGGCCAGATCCTGATCGACCAGGGCATCCTGACCGAGGACCAGCTGCGCATTGCGCTGCTCGAGCAGACGAAGAGCCACGTGCCCGTTGGGCGGCTGCTGGTGCAGCTTGGTTTCGTCTCCGAAGCGACGCTGCGCGACGCGCTCTCCGAGAAGCTCGGGCTGCAGGCGGTGGACCTCAGCCGCATCATCGTCGACCCCGCGGCGCTCAAGCTGGTGCCGCGCGACATGGCGCGGCGCTACCGCATCTTCCCGGTGGCGCTCGACCGGGGCCAGAAGAAGTTCATCGTCGCGCTCGCGGACACGAACAACATCGTCGCGCTGGACCAGGTGCGCGCGCTCCTGAAGGGCGACTACGAGCTCGAGCTGCGTATCGCCGGCGACTCGGAAATCGAGCGCGCGATCGAGCACTACTACGGCCACGAGTTCTCCATCGACGGCATCCTGAAGGAGATCGAGACCGGGGAGATCGACTACAGCACGGTCGCCGAGGGCGACGAGTACTCGCAGCCGGTGGTGCGGCTAATCTCAGCGCTGCTCGCGGATGCGGTGGAGCGCGGCGGTTCCGACATCCACTTCGAGCCGGAGCAGAACTTCCTGCGCATCCGCTACCGGATCGACGGCGTGCTGCGCCAGATCCGCTCGCTGCACAAGACCTATTGGCCGGCAATGGCGGTGCGCCTCAAGGTGATGGCGAAGATGAATATCGCCGAGACGCGCGCACCGCAGGACGGCAGGATCTCCGCGACCATGGCGGGCCGGGTGGTGGATTTTCGCTGCGCCAGCCTGCCCACGACGCACGGCGAGAACCTGGTACTGCGCATTCTCGACCGGCAGAAAGGCATCGTGCCGCTCGACAAGCTCGGGCTCGAGGAGTCGCAGCTCGAGTTGCTCAAGCGCATGATCGCGCGGCCCGAGGGCATCATCCTCGTCACCGGCCCCACCGGCAGCGGCAAGACCACCACGCTCTACTCGATCCTCAACCACATCAACTCCGACGGCATCAACATCATGACGCTCGAGGATCCGGTCGAGTACCCGATGACGCTGATTCGGCAGACCTCGGTGTCGGAGGCGGCGAAGCTCGATTTCGCGAGCGGCATCCGCGCGCTGATGCGCCAGGACCCGGACGCGATTCTGGTCGGCGAGATCCGCGACGAGGACACGGCCGATATGGCCTTCCGGGCAGCGATGACCGGCCACCAGGTCTACTCCACGCTGCACACCAACTCGGCGGTCGGCGCCTTCCCGCGTCTGCTCGATATCGGCATCGTGCCCGACATCCTCGCCGGCAACATCATCGGCATCCTCGGCCAGCGCCTGGTGCGGCGCCTGTGCCGCACCTGCCGGCAATCCTACGACCCCGACGTGCGCGAGCGGCGCCTCCTCGGCATCACGCCCACCGAGCCGGCGGCGGTGTTCCGCGCAGTGGGTTGCGACCAGTGCGACTACCAGGGATATCGCGGCCGCCAGTCGATCATGGAACTGCTCAAGATCGATTCGGCGATCGACGAGCTGGTGGCGCGCCGCACCACCGCGCGCGAAATCCTCACCGCCGCGCGCGCCAACGGCTTCCGCACGCTCGCCGACGACGGCGTGCGCCTGGTGCGCGCCGGTGTCACCAGCCTCGACGAGGTGATGCGCGTCGTCGACCTGACCGACCGGATGGCCTGAGGCGGGCGATGCCGCTCTATACGTACAAGGCGGTGGACCCCCGCGGCAAGCACCTCATCGGGCGCGTCGAGGCGCTGAACCTGTTCGATCTCGAACAGCGGCTGCTGCGCATGGAGCTCGACCTCGTCACCGGAGCGCCGTCGCGGCAGAAGACCGCGCTGTTCGGCGGCCGCGTCGCACGCCAGGACCTGATCAATTTCTGCTTTCACCTCGAGCAGCTCACCACCTCGGGCGTGCCGGTGCTCGAGGGGCTGGTCGATCTGCGCGACAGCGTCGAAGCGCCGCGCCTGCGCGAGGTGGTGGCCGGGCTGGTCGAGTCGATCGAAGGCGGCCGCAGCCTGTCGCAGGCGCTCGCCGAATTTCCCGAGGTGTTCAGCAAGGTGTTCGTGAGCCTGGTGCGCTCGGGCGAGCAGACCGGCAAGCTCTCCGAGGTGCTCACCGGCCTTACCGAAACGCTGAAGTGGGAAGACGAGATCGCCTCGCAGACGCGAAAGCTCCTGATGTACCCGATCCTCGTCGGCACCATCGTGCTCGGCGTGACCTTCTTCCTGATGCTCTACATCGTGCCGCAGATGGTGAGCTTCATCCGCAGCATGGGCCAGGCGATTCCCTGGTATACGCAGGCGCTGATCTTCGTCTCCGAGGCGCTGCGCGATTACTGGTGGGCGGTGCTCGCCGCGCCGTTCGTGGCCTGGTATGCGCTGAAGCTCGCGATGAAGGCCAATCCCGCGATCGCCTACGCGGTCGACAGCTACAAGCTGAGGATGGTCATGATCGGGCCGATCTTGCGCAAGATCATCCTTTCGCGCTTCGCGTCGAGCTTCGCCATGATGTACGCCTCGGGCATCACCGTGCTCGACGCCATCCGCAGCTGCGAGGAGATCGTCGGCAACAAGGTGCTCGAGCAGGCATTGCGCACCGCCGGCCAGCAGATCGCCGAAGGCAAGAGCCTGACCGTCGCCTTCCAGGAGCTCGAGCTGTTCCCGCCGCTCGTCATCCGCATGCTGCGCATCGGCGAGCACACCGGCGGCCTGGACAAGGCGCTCACCAACATCACGTATTTCTATAACCGCGACGTCAGGGACAGCGTCGCCCGGCTGCAAGCCGGCATCCAGCCGCTGCTCACGCTGGTGCTGGGCCTGCTGCTCCTCTGGGTGATGATGGCGATGCTCGGCCCGGTGTACGACTCCTTCACCAAGCTCAAGTTCTAGCCGTGGCGAAGCGCCTGATCCTCTATCTCAGCGCCGACGAGCACTGTCTCTATCGTGCCGAGCGCACGGCGCTCGAGCTCGAAGCGAAGTTCAGCGCCGACGAGGCCGGCCTCAACACCTTCCGCGACTACCTGCGTGGCGCGCGCGGCGCGCTGTTCGCCGTGCTCGCCGACCTGGCCGGCGAGGACTTTCACGAAGAGCAGATCCCCTATCTGCGCGGCTCGGACCGCGAAGCGCTGCTCGCGCGGCGGCTCGCGCAGCGCTATCGCGACACGCGGCTCGCGGCTGCGCTGTCGCTCGGCCAGGTGCGCACGCCCGAGCGGCGCAACGAGCGCGTCCTGCTTGCTTCCTTCACCAACACCCAGCAGCTCTCGCAGTGGCTCGACGCGCTCGAAGAGGCGGGTACGCGCCTCGCCGGCGTGTATTCCGCGCCGCTCGTCGCCCCGGCGCTCGCCGCCGCGCTGGGCGCGCGCGACGCCCGGGTGCTCGTCGTGAGCGCCAACCGGGCGGGCCTGCGCCAGTGTTACGTCGAGAACGGGCGACTACGCTTCGCACGCCTGGAGCGCATGGGAGAGCTCGCACCCGAGTCGCTCGCCGGCTTCGTGCGCTCGGAGACGCAGCGACTGGTGCAGTACCTGGTCACCCTGCGTGCGCTGCCGCGCGAAGCCGGGCCGATGCAGGTGCTGGTGATCGCCCCGCCGGGCCGGCGCTCGGCGTTCGAGCAGGCGCTGCACTCCGACGCTCGCCTGACGTTCCGCACGATCGATTACGCCGACGCGCAGCGCGCAGTGAAGTTGCGGCGGCTGCCCGAGGCTGCGGGCCCCGAGGCGCTGTTCGTGCATCTGGTGGCGCAAAAGCCCCCGCGCGAGCAGTTCGCGAACCGCGACGAGCGCCGCCGTTACCTGCTGTGGCAGCTGCAGCGCGGCATCGTCGGCGCCGGCGCGGCGGCATTCTGCCTGTGCGCGCTCGTCGGCGGCAGCCGCTGGCTGGACGTGCTCAGCATGCGCAACGCGGCGGCCGAGCAGCGCGAGCTGGCGCGCACCGCCGCGCAGCAATATGCGCGCATCACCTCCACCTTTCCCGTCACCGACACGAGCACCGAGAACCTCAAGGCGGCAGTGGTCGAATTTCGCCGCATCGCCGAGCGCAGCAGCAGTCCCGAGCTGGCGTTCATCCACATCTCGCGCGTGCTGCAGAAGTACCCGCAGGTCGAGCTCGAGGCCTTGCGCTGGAGTGTCGGCAAGCCCGGTGAAATGCGCCTGCCGACCGCACGCACTCAGGCACCGGGCGCCGCCGAGCCCATCGACACGATGGTGCTGGTCGAAATCGCGGGGCGCGTGAACGCCACGCAGCGCAACGACTACCGCGCCATTACCGCCCAGGTGCAAAGCTTCGCCGGCGCCCTGGTCGGCGAGGGATACGAGCTCGTGCGCACGCAGCTGCCCTTCGATGTCACCTCCGAGGGCGTACTGAGCGGCGACATCGGCAGCTCGACCGATTCGGGCGAGGCGCCGCGCTTCACCGTTGTCCTTGGCCGCCGGCTGCGATGAGGCTGACGCGCGACGAGCTCAAGCAGATCGCCACGCCGGTGGCCCTGGCGCTGGCGCTCACGCTCGCCGGCGCGGCGCTTGTCTGGAGCGCCGGCGAAGCGCTGCGCAGCGCCCAGCGCAATTTCGCCGCCGCGCAGGCCGAGCGCCGCCAGAACACCGAGCGGCTCGCACGCATCGCCGAGGAAGAGCGCGAGGTCAAGGAGAAGATCGACCTCTACCAGCGGCTCAAGCAGCTGCACATCCTCGGCGAAGAGCGGCGCCTCGAGTGGGCCGACGCCATCGCGCGCATCCGCAAGGAGCGCGAGCTTCTCGACCTGCGCTATACGGTCGAGCGCCAGCGCCTGCTCGGCTCCGTGGCGGCGAAGCCCGGCAACATCGACTTCTACGCGAGCGCCATGAAGGTGGACCTGGCGCTGCTGCACGAGGAGGACCTGCTGCGCTTCCTCGCCGACCTGCGCGAATCCGGCAATGCCTACTACGCCGTAAGGAAGTGCGCTCTGATGCGCACCGGGCAGGCAATCAGCGGCGCGAGCATGACGCCGCGCCTGCGGGCCGACTGCGAGATCGACCTCATCACCATCAGGGACCCGGCACAGAAATGAACCGCGCCATCGCCGTCATCGTGCTCGCGCTGGCCGCGGCGGCCGCCCAGGCGCAGGAGCTCGGGCGCCTTTTCTTTACGCCCGAGCAGCGCGCCGCGCTCGATGCGCGCCGCAAGGCACGGATACCGGATAACCCAGCCTCGGTCGTCGCCGCTCCGGTGACGCGGGTGGACGGTTTCGTCAAGCGCTCGGCAGGGCCGTCGACCATCTGGATCAACGGCGAATGGACCACGGAGAGCGCCCCGGAGGCGCCACGCATCACCGAGCCTGCGCCGGCAGTGTCGGTGAGCGTCGGCGAAACCGGCGGCCGCGTGCGGCTCAAGCCCGGCGAGACCCTCGACCGCGGCAACGGCGAAGTGCGCGACGTCATCGGCGACGGCGAGATCCAGGTGCGCCGGCGCGGGGAGCGGTAAGCCGATGGCTTTGCCCACGAAACAACGCGGCGTTGCTCTCCTTCTCCTCGCTCTGGTCCTCATGGTCGGCTTCAGCGCCTTCCTGTACGCGCGCCTCGGCAAATGGGGAGACGCGACGGCGACCAGTCGCAAGGTCAACGGCGAGGTGCTGGCGCAGGCGAAAGCGGCGCTGATCGGTTACGTAGCGAAAGAAGTGCTCGACCTGGGGGAAGACGCTCCCGGCCGTTTCCCCTGCCCCGAGTCGCCCACCGACGCCGGTACGACGAACGAGGGGCGCGCCGCGGGCACTTGCGCCCCCGGCTTCCCGACCAACAAGAATGTCGGCCGCCTGCCGTGGCGAACCCTCGGCATCGACAGGCTGGTTGACGCATCGGGCGAGCCCCTCTGGTATGCCGTATCCCCGAACTGGGTGTTCGCCGGCGCGAGCCCGCTGATCAACATCGGCACACCCGGGCAATTGACCTTCGATGGCACGAGCGACGTCGTCGCTGTCATCTTCGCACCGGGCGCACCGTTGCTCGTTAATCCCGCCGCCAACCAAGTCGCGATGGGCTGCGCGGCACGCAGCCAGTCGCGCACCGACCGCAGCCATGTGCCCTCCGGAGGAAACCCGGACTTCCGCGACTATCTCGAGTGCCAGAACGCGACCTCGCCCATCGATGCCGTATTCGGCGTCTCGATCGTCGACAACGCGACCAATCAGGTGATCAACGACCAGGCGGTCTATATCACCGCGAAAGAGATACTCAATGCGATGCAGGGACCGCTCGCCGAGCGGCTGCAGCGGACGGTGGCGCCGTTACTGAGCGAGTACAGCGCGCTTTGGCCGAGCAGCAACTTCCTGCCCTACGCATTTTCGTTCACCGTCGCGCCCGAAACGGTGACGATGGCGCAACTGTGCGGCCCGAGCGCGACCACGCCGCAGCAAACCGAGGGCTTGCTGCCGCTTGCTCCTAACACCGGAGCATGCATTTCGACTTGGGCCAATTACAGTGTTTCCGGATCGGGCTCGGGCGGCTGCGGTCCGGCTACCCCACCCTCGACCGACGTCCGGTGCACGTTCAACTACTACCAGTTGAGCGGCCTCGGCGCGCTGCTGTTCGGCGGGGGCGCGACAACCGCTGACGTCACCATC
>DASQIG010000312.1:0-6099 GCA_035631735.1 Burkholderiales bacterium
GGAGATCGAGCGCTTCGAGCCGGACCTCGTCGGCATGTCGATCTACGTCTGGTCGACGCCCTGCCTGGTCGAGGTCGCGCGGCGCCTCAAGCAGCGGCGCCCGAACCGGCCGATCGTGTTCGGCGGCCCCTCCGCGCGCCCGGCGCTGTTCGATCTCGCGCCGTACGCGCCGGCGCGCCGCTACGTCGACGCGATCGTAGCCAGCGAGGGCGAGGAGGTGTTTCGCGAGATCGCACGCCTTCCGGAGTTCTCGCGCGCCGCGTTCGAGTCGGTGAGCGGGCTGGACCTGCCGGCGGCGGCGGGATGGTGGCGCACCGGGCCGCGCGCGGCGCTGGCGGACCTCGACGCGATCGCCTCGCCCTATCAGCTTGGCGCGATGCAGCCGGACCGCGTGGCTTATCTGGAGACCTACAGGGGCTGCCCGTTCTCCTGCGCGTTCTGCGAATGGGGCTCGAGCAACAAGTCCAAGGCGGTGTTCTCCGCCGATTACATCGCGCGGGAGCTGGAGGCCTATGCGCGCAATCGCTCCCCCGCGGTGTTCCTGGTGGACGCCGGGCTCAATCTCAACCCGCGCGCGTTCCGCAACCTGCGCGAGGCCGAGTCGCGCGTCGGCTTCTTCAAGTCGGCTGCTTTGTGGGCCGAGATCTATCCGACGCTGCTGCGCGAGGAGCACCTGGAGTTCCTCCATTCGGTGCACACGGGCTATCTCGGCATCGGCCTGCAGTCGACCGATCCGGAGGTGTTGAAAGGCCTCGACCGGCATTTCGATGAACGCAAGCTCGAAAGCGTCGTGCGGCAGGTTGCCGACGTATCGCATTGCGAGCTGCAGATCATTTTCGGCCTGCCCGGCGACTCGCCCGACGGATTCCGGCGCACGCTCGAGACGGCGCGCTCCCTGCCGGTCAACGTGCGCGCTTACGGCTGCCTCGTGCTGCCCGACGCCCTGATGACGCGCAGCCGTCCGGAATGGCAGGTCCGCTACGATCCGCTCAGCCTGCGCCTGACCTCGTGCGCGGGCTGGAGCGAGCACGACATTCGCGAAATGCGCGCCTGGATCACCGAGTCGGCCCGTTCCGCGGGCGGTAAGGCTGGAGAGTACTGGTGGTTTTTCCCGCGGCGCCGGTAAAGCTGCTGCGCGCCACGCACGCGCCGCGCCGGCGCGGCAGGCGCGTCGCCCTGCTGGCGCGCTACCCGGATCGCGACCGCGCCATGCCGCAGTTCATCTCCAACCACGGCATGCGCATGGTCGAGGCGATGCTGCGGGCCTCGGCGCTCGAGGAGCTCGAGCTGCGCACCTGGGACCTTGCCGCGGGCTCTGTCGAGGCGCTGGTGCAGGAAGTGGCAGCGTTCGATCCGGACGTGGTCGGCGTTTCCGCGTACCTCTGGTCGTTCCCGTACTTCATCGAAGTCGCGCGAGCGCTGAAAGAAGACGACCCCGGCAGGCTGATCGTCTTCGGCGGCCCCTCCGCCCGCCCCAGCATGATGAGCCTGCCGCCGTTTCGCGGCGCCTCTCGCTGGGTCGATGCGCTCGTGATCAACGAAGGCGAGCATGCGTTTCGCGAGATCGTCGCCCTGCGCGAGCGCTCGAGCGCTGCGCTGATGACGCTCGCCGGACTGGCCCTGCCCGCAGAAGGCGGCTGGATCGAGACCGCCGGACGCCCGCTCGGCGACCTGAACGAGCTGCCTTCCCCTTACGCGATGGACCTCGCCCCCAAGGGCGGTCTCGGCGTGCTGCAGACTTACCGCGGCTGCCCCTTCACCTGCTCGTTCTGCGAATGGGGCACGCTGGAATCGCCCAAGCGCGTGCGCGAGGTGGATGCGCTGTGCCGTGAATTCGAGGGCATGGCGCGCCACCAGGTGGCGGGCGCGCTCGAGGTCGATGCCGGCCTTAACCTGAACCAGCACGCGTTCCGCAACTTGCGCGATGCCGCCGAGCGCAGCGGTTTCTTCAGCCGGCGCTCGTTCATCTGCGAGGTCTACCCTGCCAAGGTGCGCCGCGAGCATATCGATTTCCTCGCTGCCATCCACCAGCCGCTGGTCGGCATTGGCCTGCAGTCCTTCGACAACAAGGTGCTCAGCCATGTCGAGCGGTCCTACGACGAGGCGCGCTTCGAGTCGACGCTCGCCGAGCTGCGCCAGGTGGCACATGTTGCGGTGGAGATCATTCTCGGGTTGCCGGGCGACACGCCGCAGAGCTTCCGGCGCACCTTCGAGCGCGCGCGCAGCCTGCCGTGCGCCCTGCGCGTGTACCACTGCGTCGTGCTGCCCTCGGCGCTGATGGTGCGCGCGCCGGCGCACTTCCATCTCGACTACGACTACGTGACGCTCAAGATGCGCTCCTGCATGGGCTGGCCGGAGCGCGAGCTGCAGTCGGAAGTCGAGCATGTCACCCAGTGCGCCGCGCGCGAAGGCGGCCGCACCGGCGAGTTCTTCTGGGTGTTTCCGCCGCCCGGCGCGCCGCTCGCCTTAGCCACTGCGAAGTAGTTAACTACGTGGGCGGCCTGTCGGCTGCCCATTGTCACGTCGATCGGCCTGATGGCAACCCACCTATGAGCTTTTTGGTGTGGTCGCGTCGCCGAAGAGCTGCGTCAGCTGTTCCAGAGACACCGGCTTAACGAAATAATGAGTGCACCCTGCTCGTCGTGCAAGGTCGCGAAACGCATTGCCGTCGTAGGCGCTGAGGATGGCGACCTCGACGTTCCTTAAGACGGAATCGCGTCGCAGTTGTCGACAAACGTCGAATCCATCGACCCCCGGCAAGCCGATGTCGACGAACACGAAGTCTGGCTTGAACCGGCGTGCGACTTGGAGCGCGACGTAGCCGTCGACCGCGTACTCACTTACGTGGCCGAGCGCGCGCAGCAGCTCGCAAACCATGTGCACGGCATCCAAGTTATCCTCGACTACAAGGACTCGGTAAATGCGAGAGCTAAGTGCTCGTGGAAGTGCGGCCACGTTCGATTTGGAGGAGCAGGCGATAGCAAAATAACACTCGCACAGGTCGGGAGCTGTCAAAAACCACGCCGACACCCTGTAACCAGATCGTCTATTGCAGGGCCAACGCATGGCGACGTCGGTAGCGAGAATTACTACGCGCGTGCGCCGGGAGCTACGCTGTGCCGGGGTCGCCCCTACATGCTGTCGCGCGAAATCGGGATGCGAAAAGAAAGCATGTGAGAAATAAAAACGGCCTCCTGATCGGAGGCCGTCAATATTTATTGGTCGGGGCGGCGAGATTTGAACTCGCGACCACCTGCACCCCATGCAGGTACGCTACCAGGCTGCGCTACGCCCCGAAGCGGGTGATTCTACCGCTGCAACTGGTCCAGTACGGCGCGTAGCTCGCGCTTGATCGCCGCGACATCGACACCCGCGCCGGGCATGCCACGGCCGTTGCGCGACGGCGCTTCGGCTCTTTCGTCGCCATTGAGCGCGTTGTCCAGCCGGTTGCGCGCGCCGCTGATGGTGAAGCCTTCCTCGTAGAGCAGCTCGCGGATCCGGCGGATCAGCAGCACTTCGTGGTGCTGGTAGTAGCGCCGATTGCCGCGGCGCTTGACCGGCTTGAGCTGCGTGAACTCCTGCTCCCAGTAGCGAAGCACGTGCGGCTTCACCCCGCAGAGATCGCTTACCTCACCGATGGTGAAGTAGCGCTTCGCAGGGATCGGCGGGAGGTCAGCTTTCCTGCGGTTTTGCTCCATGGCGGGCCTTCTCGACCATGGCCTTCAGCTTCTGGCTGGCGTGGAACGTGACGACGCGGCGGGCACTGATAGGAATCTCTTCGCCGGTCTTCGGGTTGCGGCCCGGGCGCTGGGGCTTGTCGCGCAGCTGGAAGTTGCCGAACCCGGAGAGCTTCACGCTTTCGCCACGCTCGAGGGCGCCGCGAATCTCCTCGAAGAACGCTTCCACCATGTCCTTCGCTTCGCGCTTGTTAAGGCCGACCTTCTCAAATAGCAGGTCCGCCAGCTCGGCCTTCGTCAACGTCATCGTGCAGCTCCCCTAAACCCCTTTACTTGCGCAGGCTTGCAGCGAATTCGCGGGCCAAGAGGCCCGCCAGCGCGTCCCGGGCGGCGTCCGCTTCCGCATCCGTGAGTGTGCGTTCAGTATGTTGCATAACTACCCGGAAAGCAAGGCTTTTCTTCCCCGCAGGGATGCCGGTTCCCTGGTACAGATCAAACAGCCGCACCGACGCCACGATGGGGTGCTTTTTCGCCTCCATCGCGTCAATTAGTGCCTGCGCCGGCACGCCCGCATCCACCACCACGGCCATGTCGCGCACCACCGGCGGGTACTTCGAGGGCGGCGTAAAGCGCGGTACCGGGACGGGCTGCAGACGCTCCGCGTCCAGCTCGAAAAGCAGCGCCGGCCGCGCCAGCTCGTACTTGTGCTGCCAGCGCGGATGGAGCTCGCCGATCCACCCCGCCGGCTGGCCCTCGATCAGCACCCTCGCCGAGCGGCCAGGGTGAAATGCCGGGTGCTCGGCGCTTTCGTAGCGCGCGCCGAGCGGTGCGATGAGTGCCTCCAGATCCGCCTTCACGTCGTAGAAATCGAGCGGCCGGTTCTTTTCGTCGCGCGATAAGCCCCACTGCTCGTCGAGCGCGGGCCCGTACGCGGCCGCGCCGATGCGCATCGGCTGCCGCAGGCCGCCGACCGCGAGCGGGCCGTCGGGCGCCTGCGGATCGCGGATGAACACGCGACCCACTTCGAAAACGCGGATGCGCTCGAGCTTGCGCGCCTGGTTGTACTGCAGGTTGGCAACCAGCGAGCCGATGAGCGTGCTGCGCATCACCGACTGGTGGCTCGCGATCGGGTTGAGCAGGCGCACCGGGTTCGCCTCGCCCGCGAAATCGAGCTCCCATTGCGGCTCGACGAAGCTGAAGTTGATCACCTCGTGGTAGTCGGCGCCGGCGAGCCGCTCGCGCAGCTCATGCAGGCTGCGCCTTGTCGGCAGCTTCGGCAACGACGCAGCCGGGCGTGGCGGGTGCGCCGTGATGCGCTCGTAGCCGTAGAGCCGCGCCACTTCCTCGACCAGGTCTTCCTCGATCGCGAGGTCGTAGCGATAGCTCGGCGGCTGCACGACGAAGGCATCGGCCTCGCGCTCGAGCGGCAGCCCGAGGCGCTCGAAGCACTTCTGCATGTCCTGCGCCGCGAGCGGCATGCCGATGATCTTCTGCGCGCGCGAGACGCGCATGCGCACGGGCCTGCGCTCGGGGAGGCGCGCCGCGACGTCGTCGGTCGGCCCCGGCTCGCCGCCGCAGATGTCGAGAATCAGCCGCGTGGCACGCTCGATGCCATCGACGTTGTTCGCGAAATCCACGCCGCGCTCGAAGCGATGCGCCGCATCGCTCGAGAAGCCGTAGCGGCGCGAGCGCCCCATGATGGCGTCGGGCCAGAAGAACGCCGACTCGAGGAACAGGTTGCGCGTCGTGCTGTCCGCTTTGGTCGTTTCGCCGCCCATGATGCCGCCAAGGCCGATGACGCCGCTCTCATCGGTGATGCAGAGCACGGACGCATCCACCTCCACCGTCTGCTCGTTCAGCAGCAACACCTTCTCGCCCTTGCGCCCCCAGCGCACATCGATCGGCCCGCGCAGCTTCTCGAGGTCGTAGACGTGCAGCGGCCGGCCGAGCTCGAGCATCACGTAGTTGGTGACATCGACGAGCGCCGAGATCGAACGCTGTCCGGCGCGCTCTAGGCGGCTTCGCATCCACCCGGGCGTGGGCGCCGCGGCATTCACGCTGCGGATCACGCGCCCGGCAAAGCGGCCGCAGCCCTCCGGCGCGCTGATGCGTACCGGGTGGCGCGCGTCCGCCTTCGCCGCCACGGGCTCGATGCGCGGCTGCTCGAGCCGCGCGCCCGTCAACGCCGCGACTTCGCGCGCCACGCCGAGCATCGACAGGCAGTCGGCGCGATTTGGCGTGAGCTTCAGCACGAACACGTGCTCATCGAGCCCGAGCGCCACGCGCACGTCGGTTCCCACCTTGCCCTCGAGCTCCAGCAGCCCGGAATGATCGTCCGACAGGCCGAGCTCACGCGCCGAGCAGAGCATGCCTTCGCTTTGCACGCCGCGCAGGGTCGCCGGCTTGACCTCCATTTCGGGCA